>JAABRJ010000158.1 GCA_011390985.1 Desulfobacteraceae bacterium | reverse complement strand
GCGGCTTGGCGCTCACGAACCACTGCAGGGAGAGATTCGGTTCGACGATCTCCTTGCAGCGGTAACAGTGCCCGACGCTGTGGCGGATCGGCTCGATTTTCTCCAGCAGGCCTTCGGCCTTGAGGGCCTTGAGGACCTCCTCACGGCACTTGAAACGGTCGAGCCCCTTGAAGCGCCCGGCCTCCTCGGACATCAGCCCGTTATCGTCGATCACCTTGACATTGGGCAGATCGTGGCGCCTGCCAATTTCAAAGTCGTTGGGGTCATGGGCGGGGGTCACCTTCAGGGCCCCGGTGCCGAAGGCTTTATCGACATAGTCGTCGCGAATGATGGGGATTTCGCGGTTCATCAGGGGCAGCATCACCGTCTGAGCGGCAAGGCCGGCATAGCGCTCGTCATCAGGGTTGACCGCCACGGCGGTGTCGCCCAGCATGGTTTCCGGCCGGGTGGTGGCGACCACCAGACCACCCTTGGCGCCGACCAGGGGGTAGCGAATGTGGTAAAGATGGCCGTCGATCTCTTCGTGCTCCACTTCCAGGTCCGCCAGGGCCGTGTGGCAGCGGTGGCACCAGTTGATGATATAGCTGCCGCGGTAGATCAGACCTTGCTCGTAGAGCGTGACAAATACCTTGCGAACCGCCAGCGAAAGCCCCTCGTCCATGGTGAAGCGTTCCCGCCGCCAGTCGCAGCTGGCCCCGAGGCGCTTGAGCTGGTTGATGATCGCGCTGCCGTATTGCTCACGCCACTGCCAGACGGCCTCGATGAATTTATCACGACCGAGCTGGTGGCGGTTGCGCCCCTCGGCCGCCAGTTTCTTTTCCACCACGTTCTGGGTGGCGATTCCGGCATGGTCGGTGCCGGGCATCCACAGAACGTTATCGCCCATCAGCCGTCGGTAGCGGCAGAGGATATCCTGCAGGGTCACGTTCAACGCATGCCCCATGTGCAAAACGCCGGTAACATTGGGCGGCGGTATCACGATGGCGTAAGCGGGGCGGGAGCTCTCTTCTTCGGCGGCAAAGAGCCGCTGGTCTTCCCAGAAAGCATACCAGCGTTTTTCGACGTCGTGGGGTTCGTAGCCTTTGTCCATCTGATTTGAACTCATATCGGGTCCTCGCGTTAAGATTGTGCGGATATTTCCCCCGTTGCGCCGGACGTTTTGGGAAAAAACCGTCGTCTGACGGCACAGGTCCCGGAATTACGCGCCACGGCTGAAGGCCGCCCTTGGACGCGAAAACCGGCCTTTAAGCATAGCCGTCAAACTTAAATCGGGGATTATTGAATAATCCCCGATTTAATTCAAGATCTATTTTTTAGTCACGACTGCCGGGCCGGCGGCCCGAGCGCCGCGGGTCAGCGAGAGTCATTTTCCGATGACCCGACCAGCAGGGTGTCCTTGATTCGCTGAATTTCTTTCAAGACCGCCTTCTCCAGGACTTCAAGGAGCACGGCTTCGATCCTTTCGGAAAACATGCGCCGCACCACCCGTTCCACCGCGGCTTCGACCTCCGCGGACGAAACCATCAGGGCGTCCGCCGGTGGAGAGCCCTGGGCCGCAGGAGTAACGGCTTGCGCCGCCGCAGGAGGGGCCTGCGGCGAATCGTCGGCCTTCTCGCGCATGCGGATCCCCCCCGCACCGAGGATAAACTTTTCCTCCCCGTCGCCCATTTCCCCGGACTTGTGCTTTTCCGAGGCCCTGGCCGACGGCAGTTCTGAGGTCTGCGGGGCCATGGCCGTCTGTGCGCGCCCGGTGTCTTCAGACACCTCCCGTCGATCGGCGGCCGCAGCGACGCCTGCACCGGCGGTCAGGTCGTCAAAAATATTGGAAAACTCGTCCCCCTCGAGGGAAGTCTCCGCCGGGGACGTCGAGAAGCCCTCCAGGTCCAGCAGCCCGTGCGTTTCAGCAGCGGCTTGCGCCGGCGCCCGGCCTTCGATGTCGGCGCCCATGCCCGCCGCGTCCTGGGTTTCGCCGCCGGCAGCATTGGAGAAGTCCAACATCTCATGATCTTCCAGGAACAGCGCCTCCTCGGGCTCACCAGGCGCCGCGCTCGCAAGTGTTGCAACCGACTGCGGATCAGCATCGTCCAGATCAAGATCGCCAAAATCCAACAGCTCGCTTTCATGGCGCGCTTCGGTTGCGGCGAGCGCAGAAAACGCTTCAGCGTTCGCCAGAAGCGACTCCGGAGGTTCCGGGTCTTCGGTTTGGTTTTCCGGTGACGCGACCTTTGCTGGGACCCCTTTTGCCAGCCCAAAAGTTTCCTCGGCAGCGTGATGCGGCGCGGCAGGGGCAAGTTCGATGGGAGCCTCGCGGTCGTCTTCAGCCGACATCAGGGGACCCATCGGGTCGGTGATTTCTTCTTCAGCGACCACCTGGGTCAACTCGATGATGCCGCCTTCTTCGCCTTCCGGTGAACTGAAAACATCGGTGAGCTCGATTACGTCCTCATCGGTGGCCGAATCGGCCGACTCAGTCAGTTCGATCAACCGCTCTGCCCCTTGGTTTTCCCGGCCGGCCAGCTCGTTTGACTTCACCTGATTCGTCATCTCGACTCCTGCCCGTTCGATCCCCTCGCCGCCAAATTGATAAGTCATATCAAGTCCCTATAATTAATTGGTTTTTGTGCCAAATTTTCACTAAGGTGTCAATCTTTGGCGATTCCGCCGCGATCTAAAAAAAAGATTTACAGGAAAATTCCTTTTTCCTATAAACGGCCCGTTATGCGACGGTTTTTTATCACCCCCGACCAGGCGGCCTCGCCCTCACCGACCCTCACCGGCCAGGACGCCCGCCACATACGGACCGTTCTGCGCCTCAAACCCGGCGAACAGATCGAACTTGTCGACGGCACAGGAATGGCCTTTGCGGCTGAAATTGTCACCGTCGCTCCCGACGGTGTTAAAGTCAGGATCAGGCGCCGGCAGCCGCAGCAGGCGGAATCGCCGGCGGGCATCATCGTCGCCCAGGCCATGCTCAAAGACAAGAAAATGGATATTCTCGTCCGCCAGCTCACGGAGCTGGGCATGACCCAATGGGTTCCCTTCTTCTCGGCGCGCTCCATTCCCCGGCCCGACGCCGGCCGCCTGGAACACCGGGTGGCGCGTTGGGTGAAAATCAGCCGTGAGGCGGTCAAACAATGCCGCCGCGGTCAAACCCCCGCCATCCACCGCCCCCTGACATTCGACGACACCCTTGCGCTTGCCGCCGCATGCGAGGTGAAGCTGCTCTTCTGGGAAGACGAAAGCACACCGCTGAAAAACTGCTTCCCGACCGCCCCACTCGCCTTCAACAAGGTCATGATTGTGCTGGGGCCGGAAGGCGGTTTTGCCGCCTCGGAAGTCAGCCAGGCGCGTTCGGCCGGACTTGCAGTCGCCTCTCTTGGACCTCGGATTCTAAGGGCCGAAACCGCCGCCCTGGCCGCCTGCACGCTCATGCAGTTTGTTTTTGGCGACCTCGGCTGAATCCCGTCGGCGCCGCGCTCAGCTCATCAGCAATTTTACCATTTCAATCTGCTGCCGGTCGAGGGTTTCGAACTGAACCCCGAAACCGTTGGCATCCCGGCGCACCACCTTTGCGCTGACGCTCAGATGGTTGCGGAGGTTGGCCGAGGAAAAATTCATCTGGATAATCTCCCCGACCGTGATGGGGTCCTGGGTTTCGATATAGGCGCCGCCCAGGCTGATGTTGCGCACTAAATTCTGGCAGGACCAGTCGTTGATATCGTAGTCCACCGCCACCATGCAGGTGAACCGCGGGAAGCGCCGCAGGTCGCGCCCCTGGTTTTCGGACTCGTCCTTGCGTCTCTGACTTTCCATCAGGATGTTCATCAGAGACTCTTGAATTTCACGATCGTGCTTGCGTGGAATGTAGTCGATTTCAATCGCCGCCTGATCCCACCCCATGATGCGGTAGGCTGCATCCACGCCGCGCAGGTCGCCGGTTTCGGCTGCCACCAGATGCCCCTGTTGCATGTGAAGAAAACCGACCCGGTCATCCTCGGAAACCGTCAGGGTGCAGCTTTTCTCCTCAAGCTCGAGCATCTGCAGAAAAGAGGAAAGGCTGATGCCGCGAACCTGCCCACCGCAGTTGAGGTTCAAACTGGTGAAGATTTTTTCGGTCAGACCGGAGACATCCAGCGGTTTTTCAAGGAGCGCGGTCACCCCTAAAGAGGCGGCATCGAAGCCGTTGACCCCCTGGCGAGGATCCCGCATGGCAATCAGTTTGAGCTCGGGGTGTTTTTCCCGGGCGTAGGCCAACAATTCCTTGCCGCTCATGCGCGGCAGCGAAAGATCGGTAATCAACAGATCGAAGGCCCGGGATTCGATCAGCCTCAGTGCTTCCTCGCCGCTGGGAGCCACCTCACCCTTGAAATGGGTTCCGTGCGATTTCAGCAGGTGAGAAAACGAATCATGCAACCCGGCATCGCCGTCAACTATCAATATCCGCTTCATGAACCGTCTTCCTCGAGGGTATGGTTTGTAAAGTCTATCTACTCATCGGATACCCTCGACGTCTTTTTGATTGTTTTTTTAAATTACGTTTAATTAAGCGCACACCCCGTGGGTCCCGCCCTTTGCCAAAACAGCGCCCCCGTCGACACCGTCGACAACCGACAGGGGAAATAGGGTAGCTTTGGTTTTACCCGACTGCCGAGAGGGTTGGTCTCAAGTTCCAAAGGAAACTTATTCAAACCGTCAGAACACCGCCGCCGATTGTGCGCCCCTGAAAGGGGACAGTCTTGTCAAAGGGCTGCGGCACACGCCAATTCCTTATTTTTTAAGGATTCCAAGCCCCCCTTGAGGGCCAAATAATCCCGGAAAAATCCTTGACAGGGTTTTTTAATTCGGTATATATGCAATCCACTTTTCGGGACGCCGGCCCGCCAAATTTGCTTAGATATGGAGTCCCTCGCACAACGAAACCGGTCCTTCGCCGAGGTAGCTCAGTCGGTAGAGCAGGGGACTGAAAATCCCCGTGTCGGCGGTTCAATTCCGTCCCTCGGCACTCAATTTTTTCAATAAGATTAAGGGGTTAGCCGCAAGCCGGTTAACCCCTTTTTCTTTGGTCAATCCGCTGTGTGAGAATCTGTGTGAGACTTTTT
>JAABRJ010000157.1 GCA_011390985.1 Desulfobacteraceae bacterium | reverse complement strand
GGTGTGGCTGAAATGCAAACTCCCGGGCCCGCCCGTACGCGCCGTCCGGCAGGGCCTGCGGGCGGAATTCCCTTACCATTTTTGGGGGACCATTTCAACCGAATAAAAAAAGGGCGGCAGGCGTAAGATGCCTGCTGCCCTTGGTAAAAATGCGTGCTCGAATCCCCCCGGGATTCCGGGTACTCAGTGGCAGGGGGGGAACGCTGGCCTCTTTCGCGCGCAGTCCGCTGCTTAGCCGGGAATCGAAACCGGCGCCGCCGAGCCGATGAAATCCATGGTGGACTCGAACTTGGAGCGCATGTCGATGCCGGCTTTTTCGATCTTTTTCTTGTCAGTGCCCCAGTCGGACGGGCATTCGGTTTTGAGCTGCTCCACCCGGGCGCTCATCTCGGTCAGCAGGATGTGCAGGTCCTGGACATTGGCGAGAGCCTTTTCCTTTTCCTTGGTGCCTAGCCGGTCCACCTTGCGGGTCAGATCGTAGAGCTTCGCTTTCCAGGCCGTCATTTCCATTTCCAGTCCACTGCAGTAGTCTTTTACATCCATGGTCCTTCCTCCTTTTCAGCCGTTGGGTTGGGAACTTGCTGCCGTTTGGGCAGCCGTTATAGCGGTGACACACATTCGCCGGGCCAGGTGGTGTGGTCGTTGGTTCGCATCAGGCGTAACTCTCGACCGCACGGTTATTCACATCTGTTTGATGATAGGGGTGTTGTCTGGCACAAGTCGTTAGAACTATCGGGAAGTCAAACTTGAAAACAAATTAAGGGTAAAATTGCGGTTGTCAAGTCATTCGAAAGTAAATTTGCCGTGCCGCCGCTTCCCTTTCTCAGGGGGTGTTGCCCGTGAATCGGCCGCGCCTGCCGTCAGGCATGGTTGCGGAGTTTGAGCGACAGCGGGTGCGGGTTGAGGTACGTCTGGGTTTTGAGATACGCCTGGTCGTATTTGCGCACGTAGTGGTTGATCAGCGCGACCGGCACGATCAGGGGGATGTTACCCGCCCGGTATTGCTCGATGAGCTCCAGGAGCTCCTGCTTTTCATCCGCCGACAACTGCTGTTTGAAGTAGCCCAGCAGGTGCAGCATGACATTGGTGTTCTTGCGGTAGGTGGTTTTCAGGCTCAGGGCGGCGACCAAGAGCTCCTCATAGCGGCGATAGAGTTCCTCCAGGGGGTGGGACTTGCCGGCCGCCACCAGTTTGCCCATGTCGCGGTAATGGGTTTCGCTGTGGCTCAGCAGCAGCAGTTTGTGCTGGGTGTGAAAGGCCACCAGCCGGCCGAGGCTTCGGCCTTCCTCCAGGCTGTCGCGCCAGCGTTTGAGGGCGAAGATCTGTTCGATGAAATTTTCGCGCAGCTTGGGGTCGTTCAGGCGCCCCTCCTCTTCGACGGGCACCAGCGGAAAGCGCTGCATGAAGGCCCGGGCGAAAACGCCGACCCCGGTCTTGTGGGGCATGCCTTTGGGGGTGTAGACCTTGACCCGCGCCATGCCGCTGCTCGGGGAATCCTTTTTGAAGATGAAGCCGCAGAGGTCTTCCTCGGCCAGCTCCGCCAGCCGCGCCGCGGCCCACTGCTGCATGCGTTCGGTGTGGTCGACGTTGCTGCGCGAGGTGACCAGCCGCGGGTTTTCGGGCTCGCCCACCAGCCGCAGGGTTTCGCGCGGGACCCCCAGGCCGCACTCGACTTCCGGGCAGACCGGCACGAACTCGACGAACTGGCCGAGGGTGTCCACGACGAAGCTGTCGCGCTTGTGGCCGCCGTTCCAGCGGACCGGGTTGCCCAGAAGACAGGAGCTGACACCGATTTTGAAGGGGGCGCTCATGGGGCTTCTCCTCACGATGGAAAGGTTTGGATTACCATAGCACGCTGCGCATCTCCGGCGCGACCCTAAAGCCGCCCGGTGCTGACCGTCACGATTCCCAAGAAGCCGTCCACGGTCAGCTCGTCGCCGGTCCGGATCAGGGCGGTGGCGTCCAGGACCCCGGTGACGCAGGGCAGGCCGTATTCCCGGGCGATGATGGCGCCGTGGATCAACATGCCGCCGCGGCGCTCCACCACGCCGGCTGAAAGCGGCGCGAAAAAGGTCATATTGGGGTCGACCGCGTCGCAGACCAGGATCTCGCCGGCCTGAAAAGAGGCCAGGTCGGCGGTGGTGTGGATCACCCGCGCGGGGCCTCGTGCAACCCCCGGCCCGGCCGGCTGGCCGACCAGCTGGCGGGCGCGCAGGGCGCGCACCGCGGGGGGAGCCGCCGTTTTGGGTCCGGACGTTTGCGCCCGCAGAGCGTGCGCGGGGTTTTCCAGGGCCAGGAGGAGCTCCGCCGGGTCGATCTCGGCGGCGCCCTCCGGGATGCGCGGCGCCAACCGGCGCCGGGCTTCCTGCAGGGCGGCGGTCAGCCGGGCCTCGATCCGGCCCAGGTGGATGTTGTCGTCGTCGCGCAGCTGGTAGCTGGCGCGCGCCAGGTCCAGCATCTCCTCAGCCCGGCGGCGTTCCGCACCGCTGAAAAGCCTCAGAAACACGGCTTTGAGGTCCTCGGCGCGGCCCCCGGCGGCGGCCTGCGGGAGGCCGGAGGGATGGGTGGCCAACTGCAGGATGACGTTGATCAGGGTCTCGGGGCGCTCGGTACACTGGCGCGCCCCGCTGGCGGGGCAGGAGAGATCGCCGAAACGGTCGATAAAGGCGGCCAGTTCGGCGGCCAGGGGCCCCGCCGGCGGCTCGCCGGCCTGGAGGGCGGCGGCCATGTCGGGGGTCGCCCGCACCAGCGCGGCCATTTCGGCGATCAGCCGGTTGCGCTCCAGTCCGGCCATGGGCGTCTGGCCCAGCAAGGCCAGAAACTCGTACGGGTCCTCGGGGTGCACGCTGTCGTTGTAGACCTGACCGAAGAGGCGCACGCCGTGGGCGAAGGGGATGAACTCCGCCCAGTAAACAGAGACCCAGTGGGTGTTGAGCTCGCTGCGGCGTCGGATTTCGGCGGCCAGGGCGCCGTCCCCGAGCTGCCCGAGATCGACCGCCGCCAACTCGTCGGCGGCGGCCACCATGGCGGGGATGAGCTCATTTTCGATGCGGCCGCGCAGCAGCTTGAGGTTCTCGAAGCTGCGCTTCAGGCTGAGGTACCAGCCGCGCTGGTCGCCCTCGGCGGCCTCCCGGCTGCTGGTGATCGGCCGCGACTGCAGCAGGTAGAGGTCGCGTTTCGCAAACGTCCACTCCACATCCTGGGGAGTCTGGAAATAGTCCAACGACGCCAGTGCCAGGTCGAAGACCTGCAGCACTTCAGCCGGGGTCAGGGGCGCTTTTGGCTGCAGGGTCGCCGGCAGCGTCTCCAGGCGCACACCCCCCGGGTCGGCGACCGTCCATTCACGCCGTTCGGCCGGTGTGTGACCGGCGATCTGGCGCCGCTGGCGGTCGATCAGCCAGCGGTCCGGTGCGATCGCGCCGTCCACCAGCCCCTGGTTCAGGCCGTGGACCGCCTCCACCACCCCCTGGGCGGCGTTGACCGGGTTGTGGCTGAAGGCCACCCCCGAGACGCGCCCGTTGACCAGCTGCTGCACCACGACGGCCATGGCGCTTTTGTCCACTCCGAGCTTGAGCTCCTGACGGTAGAGCAAGGCCGCGTCCGACCACAGCGAGGCCCACACCTTGCGGATGCTCTCGATGATGGCATCCGCCCCGCGGACGTTCAAAAACGACTCGTGCAGGCCGGCAAACGAAACCGCCGCTGCGTCCTCCTCGGGTGCCGACGAACGCACCGCCACCGGCGAATCCCCAAACCGCTCGCCAAGGGCCGCTCTCACCGGCTTGCCCAACGCCGGCGGCAGGGCTTTACGCAGGAACAGGTTGCGGATCCGCAGGGCGCTGTCCCAGATTTCCTCCCAGCGCAAGTCTTTGAAACTCTTGCGGTTGAGCTCCATCAGGATCCGCTCCCCGACCCCGGTGCGGCGCAGGTAGGCGCGGTAAAGCGCCGTGGTGACGCACACCGCCGGCGGGACCGGGAACCCGCCCGCCTGCAGGCGGTAGAGGGCATAGCCCTTGCCGCCGATGCGGGGGCGGTCCTCGGGGCTTGCCGCTTCCAGGGGGATGATCCATTTCATGGCGTCATTCGCAGCTCCAGTACGGTTTGAAAGCTGCGCACCAGCACGTAGCGTTCCACCGTGACCGCGATCAGGGCGCAGGACGGGGAGCGCACGAACTCCTCGAGGTGCGGGTGGCGGGCGATGTAGCGCGCCTCGTAGGCCGCGCGCCGGGGGCCTTCGAGTTCGACCGCCCGACCGGTGGCGGTGGCGGCCATGGCGCGGTGGATGTCCTCGGGCTGATTGGCGCTGTTGTTGATCAGCAGGGCCACCCGCGGGTCGGCGCTCAGGTTGGCGAACTTGCGGGTGGCCCGGGGGGTGGCAAAGTACAGGGTGGCAAGATCGTCGTCGGCGCCGAAGGCCACCAGGGTGGCATAGGGCTGGCCGTCCTGGTGGGTGGCCAGCACCGCCAGGCGCTGATCGTCGAAAAGGGCCTTCAACAGGGCGCGGATCTGTGAGCTGTCGTGCATGCCGCTATCCCGTGGTATGGCTGGGGTTGGAAACGGGGGCGCTGCCGAGGCCGGGGTTCATTTGGGGGCGCCGACCAGCGGCAGTTCCTGCTCGACCTTGAACACCACCAGGAAACGGGTCGCGTTTTCGTCGCCCAGGTACTGGCGCCTGAGCAGCGACTGCAGCAGGTCGCTGTCTTCCTCCTCGCGCGTTTTGGTCAGAAAAAAGCGCTTGCCGCGGTAGCCGGTGCTGTCCTCCTTGAAGAGAAACGCGGCATGGGGGTTGGACTGCAGGTTGTGATGGGTGAGGCGCTCCCGCATGATAAAGGCCCATGAGCCGTCGTCTAAAATGTGGGGCCGGGCATAAATCGCGGCATCGACTTTGCCGGTGCTGTCGGCGGTCGCAAGGACCCCGAAGCCCTTGGTGTTCTCGAAATAGTCTTTCAAATCCATAGCATCCTCCTTTAAGGTTCGGGTGCAGTCTGTCGGTCGAAACTCCCGGTGCACGGCCTCAACCGGCCGGGCCCCGGACGGGGGGTGCGGCATTTTGGCTGGAGGCCGGCACGCCGCGGTCACCAGACTATCCGCATGCGGCGGGCAGGTGTCAAGCCCGGGGGCCGAGGGTCTTGTCTGTGGGCAGGCTGCAGG
>JAABRJ010000156.1 GCA_011390985.1 Desulfobacteraceae bacterium | reverse complement strand
CAGCTCGGCCACCACCCGCTGCATCAGGGCCGGCGCGTTGACGAAGCCGAGGATCCGGTTGGCCAGGGTCATGCCCGCTATCAGGTCCGCCTTGAACTCGGCCTGGGGGTTGACCGCCACGTAGCCGATCCGTTCCCCGGCCAGCGAGAGGTCCTTGGAGTAGGAATTGGCGATCAGGCTGTTGCGGTAGCTTTCAAAGATGCCCGGTACGCTGACGCCGTCAAAAACGATGCGGCGGTAGGGCTCGTCGGAGATCAGGTAAAGGGTCCGGCCCAGCTCCCGGCTGCGCGACTCCAGCAGCGCCCCCAGCGCCTTCAGGCTCTCGGACGGATACACCTGCCCGGTGGGGTTGTTGGGCGAGTTGATCAGCACCGCACGGGTGCGGGGGGTGATGGCGGCGGCCAGGGCGTCGAGATCCAGGGTGAAGTCCGCCCGCGTCCGCGCGGTTTTCAGCACGCCGCCGTGGTTGTCGGCGTAAAAGGTGTACTCCACGAAATAGGGCGCCGGGGTGATGATTTCATCCCCCGGGTCCAGCAGGGCCTTCAGGATGATGTTCAGGGCACCGGCGGCCCCGCAGGTCATGATGACCTCTTCGGCGGTCACCGGCAGGCCCTCCTGGCGTGCGAGGGTTTCGGCCACCCGCTGCCGCACGAAGGGGTAGCCGGCGTTGGGCATATAGACGTGGTCGTGGGCCCCGGCCTTGTCGAGGATGGCGCGGGCCACCTGGCGGAACTCGGCCGGCGGGCTGAGGTTGGGGTTGCCCAGGCTGAAGTCGAAAACCTTCTCGGCGCCGTGGAGCGCCTTGAGGCGCGCGCCTTCTTCAAACATCCTGCGGATCCAGGAGGACCGCGTCAGGACCTCCGCCACCTTTTTGGAAATCGTCATGAATCTCTCCCGCTGGGTTCACTGCAACTGGCACTCACACGTCGCCGGCGCCTGGGCGATACCCGCTCAGTCCGCCGACTCCACTGATTTAACCTCGGGGATCTCCTTTTTCAATAATTTTTCAATGCCCTGTTTCAGGGTCATCTGGGACATGGGGCAGCCGGCGCAGGCGCCCTTGAGGCGCACCTTGACCACGCCATCTTCAATCGCCACGAACTCCACGTCGCCGCCGTCGGCCTGGAGCATCGGGCGGATCTTGTCGAGCATCTGTTTGACTTTGGCTTCCATCAGGGGTCTCCTTGTTGGGGTTGCAGTCGTTTCCGGCGGGGCGCTTCAGGCCTGGCGCCGGCGGTAAAACGCTTTTTTGAACTGGTCGAAACCGCCCGCTTCGATGGCTGCCCGCATGGCCGCCATCAGCCCGGCGTAGTAGTGCAGATTGTGGATCGAGTTGAGCCGGTAGGCCAGCAGTTCGTGGTTGAGGTAGAGGTGGCGCAGGTAGGCGCGCGAGTAGTGCCGACAGGTGTAGCAGTCGCAGTCGGGGTCGACGGGCCCGGGATCCAGGCGAAAGCGGGCGTTTGCGATGTTGAGGGTCCCGAAGGCGGTCAGCAGCTGGCCGTTGCGGGCATTGCGCGTGGGCAGCACGCAGTCGAACATGTCCGCTCCCAGCGCGGTCAGCTCCACCAGGTCTTCGGGGGTCCCGACCCCCATGACGTAGCGCGGCTTGTCGACGGGCAGCATCGGCAGGCTGGCCGCCGCCACCTCCAGCATCAGCGCCGTCGGCTCGCCGACGCTCAGACCGCCCAGGGCATAGCCCGGAAAGCCGATATCGACCAGCTCGGCCGCCGACTGCGCCCGCAGCGCGGGATCCATGCCGCCCTGGGCAATACCGAAGAGCAGCCGGTCGGCAGGCGCGTGTTCGGCCCAGAACTTCTTGCAGCGCCGGGCCCAGCGGGTGGTCAGGGCCATCGCCGAACGGTTTTGGGCGGGCTCGGCCGGGTATTGCAGACACTGGTCGAGGCACATGGCGATATCGGACCCCAGGCAGATCTGGATTTCCATCGCCTTCTGGGGTGTCAGCAGGTGCTGCGAGCCGTCGATGTGCGACTGGAAAGCGGCGCCCTCCTCGGTGATCCGCGTGAGCCGGGCCAGGGAGAAGAGTTGAAACCCGCCGCTGTCGGTCAGGATCGGGTGCGGCCAGTTCATGAAGCCGTGAAGGCCGTTGAAGGTTTCGATGACCTCGCAGCCGGGTCGCAGGTAGAGATGATAGGTGTTGCCCAGGATGATCTGAGCGCCGCCGGCGCGCAGCTCCTCGGGGGAGAGGGCCTTGACCGTGCCGAGGGTGCCCACCGGCATGAAGACCGGGGTGCGGATGGCGCCGTGCGCGGTTTGCAGAAGACCGCTGCGGGCGTCGGCGTCGGTGGCGATCAGGGTGAATGGTTGCATGCGCTTTTATGCCGGCGCCGGTCGGCCGGCGGGTGTCAGCGGTTGGGGCCGCGGCCGAAAAAAATAAAGCGGCCCAAGCGGGTGTGCGTGTTTTGCGCCACGGCTTTTACTGGAGCAGCATGGCGTCGCCATAGCTGAAAAAGCGGTACTGCCGGGCGATGGCCTCCGCATAGGCCGCCAGCACCCGCTCCCGGCCGGCGAAAGCCGATACCAGCATCAGCAGAGTCGAGCGCGGCAGGTGAAAATTGGTGATCATGGCATCGACCTGCCGAAAACGGTAGCCGGGGTAAATGAACAGGTCGCACTGGCCGCTGCCCGGCGTGAGGCGCCCGTTGTCGTCGCTGGCGAATTCCAGGGTGCGCACACTGGTGGTCCCCACGGCCACGACGCGACGGCCCTCGTCCCGGGCGCGGTTGACCGCCTCGGCCACCGGCTGTGGAATATGGTACCATTCGGAGTGGATCGGATGCTGGCGGATATCCGTCACCCGCACCGGCGAAAAGGTACCGTACCCCACGTGCAGCGTAATTGCAACGATATTGACCCCTTTGGCTGCCAGCGCGCGGACCACCTCCGGGGTGAAGTGCAGGCCGGCGGTGGGGGCCGCGATCGCCCCCTTGTGCTCGGCAAAGAGGGTCTGGTAGGCATGAGTGTCGTCGCAGGGCGGCGCCTGCCCGGGCTGGCGGCGTATATAAGGCGGCAGGGGCACCCGGCCGATTTTGGGCAGAAGGGCCTCCAGCGCCTTGCCGTCCGCGAAGTTCAGGCGGCAGATGCCGTTGAGCGCCGATTCCACCCGGGCTTCGAGGCCGTCTTCGAATGTGATGACGGTCCCCGGCCCGGGCCGTTTGGCGGATTTCACCAGGCAGTCGCAGACAAACGCCCCCTGGCTTCGGCTGTGGCGCAGCCCGTCGGCGTAGTCCAGGATCAGCACCTCCGCCTTGCCGCCGGTGGCCTTGCGTCCGAAGAGGCGCCCCGGAATCACCGCCGTGTTGTTGACCACCAGCAGGTCGCCGGGCTTCAGCAAGCGCTCCAGTTCCCAGAAACGGTGATGCCCGTGCCGGTCCGCCTGCCGGTCGAGCACCAGCAGGCGCGCCTGGTCGCGGCTGGCCGCCGGGCTTTGGGCGATAAGCGCCGGCGGCAGGTGGTAATCGTAATCGTCGATGGCAAACATCGTTGCGTCAGGTTCTTCCCAGGTAAACCAAAAAAAGGCCCAGCAGCATCAGGATCAGCCCGAAGCGCCGCAGGGCGCCGGCGGGCATCTCCCTGATTCTGGCGATCCAGGATTTCATTTGTTCGGGGAAGGCGAAATACGGCAGCCCCTCGATAACCATCACCATCCCCAGTACACAGAGGAAAAATTCCATTGCGCGCTCCCGCGGGTCTCAGGGCCTCGGCAGAACCTGTGGCCACAGCCTGCGCCGCCGGCACGGCCAACGGAAAGGCATTGGCGAGTGGGCCCTGCGGACAGACCGAAATTCTTTTCTATAGTCCGCCCGGGCCGGCCTTGTCAAAGTCAATTCGCGATCCGGCGGCGGTCCGTGGCTGGGGCGTAAAAAATGGGCTTGTCAAAAAGACTGCATTAATACTATTGTTTTTAAAGGGTTGCTGCACCCCCGGGAGGTGGGCGGCCGAAGCCAGGATCGCGGGCCTGCCGGCAGGGCCGGTCCGGACGGTCGGCCGCACCCCGCCCGACCGCCAGATGAAGTGGCCGTGACCCGCTACGGTGGCCTGCGATCGCCGCTGCATCTCGGCCCGAGACCGTATTGGGGACCTCGACCCCCAAGGAGCATACCCGATGCGCGCTTCGGACATCCCCGTGGCGAAACGCTCGTTATTTTCGTGGGTCTTCGCCTACAACCTGCATCTGCAGGGGCTGCTGCTGGCGGTCATCATCATCACGGTCTTTGCCCGGGTCCTGCCCCTGGAGATGCAGAAGCGGGTGGTCAACGAGGCCATCAAACTCCGCGACGTGGACCTGCTGATGCTTTACTGCGGCATCTATCTCGCGTCGGTCCTGGTCGCCAGCGGCCTCAAGTACCTGATCAACATTCTGCAGACGGTCATCGGCCAGCGGGCTCTGGCGGAGATGCGCAACGCCCTCTACCACCACCTCCTGACCCTGCCGCTCTCCTTCTTCCGCAAAACCCAGCCGGGGCTGGTGGTCGCCTCGCTGGTCAACGAACTCGTCGCAGCCGGCGATTTCGCCGGCGAGGCGCTGGCCGTGCCCATCACCAGCCTCCTGACCCTGGTGGTTTTCGCGGCCTACCTGACCTGGCTGAACCCGATTCTGGCGGCCGTGTCGCTCTCGATTTACCCCTTGGTGCTGCTGATCATCCCCCTGCTGCAGAAAAAGGCCAACCAGGCCAACAAAAAGCGCGTGGATGCCACCCGCCAGTATTCGGACATCATCGTTGAGGCCGTTTCAGGGATCCACGAGATCCAGGGCAACGGCTCCTACCGGATCGAAAACCGGCGCCACGACCAGGTGGTCGAAAACCTGCGCAAGATCCGGGTGGTCTGGAACCTGCTGCGCTTCGGGATCAAAACCGGCAACAATTTCTTCACCAACCTGAGCCCTTTCCTGGTCTTTATC
>JAABRJ010000155.1 GCA_011390985.1 Desulfobacteraceae bacterium | reverse complement strand
TATCCTCGGCGGCTACCTCACCATTCACGGGCGGCTGGAACTGGGGGCGCTGGTGGCCTTTCTCTCGGCCCAGGAAAAGCTTTACGACCCCTGGAAGGAGTTGATCGAGTTTTATCAATCCTATCAGGATGCCATCGTGCGCTACCGCCGCACGATGGAATACTTCGATGCCGCCCCGGAGTATCAGCTGGCGCCCCTGGACCGTGCGCCCTATCACCTCCGCGGCGGCCTGGAAGTTCAGAACATGTCCTTTGCCACCGAAG
>JAABRJ010000154.1 GCA_011390985.1 Desulfobacteraceae bacterium | reverse complement strand
CGAAAAAATCGCAAATTCATTCATGCAATTACCGTTTCTGCGCTGTCCGGCGACGCGATATGGATAGTGTGGCTGGGGCGGGAGGATTCGAACCTCCGAATGCAGGAACCAAAATCCTGTGTCTTACCGCTTGACGACGCCCCAAAAAAAATTTTCGCCCGATCCGCCTTTTGCGCATCCCTGCCGACAGCCTGAATTCAGGCGGACAAAGAGGGCCGGGCCGAACGGACCAGACGAATAGCCAACCTCAGAGAAGCATCTCTGCCAGATGGACGTTCCATTCCCGGCGCCGTGAAAGACGGCCCAGAGCCTTGCCGGCACCCGCCGCGTCGGCGAAAAGGCCGAAGACCGTGGGCCCGCTGCCCGACATCAGGGCACCCGCTGCGCCGAGACCGAGCAGCGCTTTTTTTATCTCATTTATCTGAGGAAATTTACGGATCGTAACAGTTTCCAGATCATTGCAAAGAAAGTAAAGCGCATCAAATCGCTCGGTTTTTAAGTGAAGTTGTTTAAGTTTTTTTTCACATTTTGTCAATCCCAAATTCAGATTTTTGTAGACCTCGGCCGTTGAAACCTTCAGGTCGGGGCACACCGTCAGGACATGGTAGGGGACCAGGTCGGCAACCGGTTCCAAGCACTCTCCGATACCGGTGGCCAGGGCCGGCTTGGCGCTCAGGAAGAAGGGCACATCAGCGCCCACGGCCAGCGCCATGCGCTGCAGAATCCCGGGTGCAAACGGCCGCCCGAAAACCCGGTTGAGTCCCCCGAGAACGGCTGCCGCATCGCTGCTGCCGCCGCCCAGGCCGGCCGCCACGGGGATCTGCTTGTCAATGTGCACGTCTACCCCACGGGGGTCCCCCAGGCGCTCAAAAAAACGGCTTGCCGCGCGATGCACCAGGTTGGTATCGTCTTCAGGGACCGCGGGGTGATCGCAGAACACCCGGATGCCGCGGCCGCCGAAGCGCAGGGTGAGCCGGTCGAAGAGGCTGATGGCGCACATCAGGGTAAACAGGTCGTGATACCCGTCGGCGCGCCTGCCGGTCACCGCCAGGAAAAGGTTGATCTTGGCCGGCGCCCTCAGTTCGAGGGCCTCCGGCAGGTCGGATGAGAAGTGCATGGCTGCGCCCGAACCCGTCAGCGGGTGATCTTGATGAGAACCAAACCCGATCCCGGGCGCATGATGAAAAACTGGAGGGTCTGTCCCTTGGCGCTTTTGGCGACAATCTGGTTATAGTCCGCCAGGGTGCCGACCGTCTGGTGATCGATCTCCTTGATGATGTCCCCCATTTGGACACCGGCCGCTTCACCCTGGCTGTCGCTTTCAACGCCCATGACCACGACGCCCTGCTGATTTTCGAGGTTGAACTGGCGGGCGATTTCCGGTGTGATCTCACCGACCCGGATGCCGAGTTCATCGGCGTCGCCCGCCTCCTGGGGCGCCCCATTCTCGCGAGCGGCAAGTTTAGCCTCCTCGCGCCTGGCAATTTTTACCTGCACGGATTTCTCGCGACCTTCGCGTAAAACCTTGACCCCGACCGTCTGCCCGACGGACAGATCGGCGATCAGGCGGGTGAGATCGCGGCTGGCCTCAACCTTCTGGCCATCGACCGCCAGGATGATGTCGCCGGCCCGGATCCCGGCGCTGTCCGCCGGGTCCCCGGGAAACACCTCCGTCACCAGAACCCCCTTGCGGTCCCCGGCGCTGTAATATTCGGCCAATTCCTCGCTGAGGTTCTGGATGGCCACCCCCAACCAGCCGCGGGTCACCTGCCCGGCCTGCTTGAGCTGTTCGATGACGCCGCGCGCCAAGTCGATCGGAATGGCAAAACCGATGCCCTGGCCGCCGGCAATGATGGCGGTGTTGATGCCGACCACCTCACCCTGGAGGTTGATCAGCGGCCCGCCGCTGTTGCCGGGATTGATCGATGCATCCGTCTGAACAAAGTCATCATAGGGCCCGGAGCCGATCACCCGCCCCTTGGCGCTGACGATGCCCGCGGTCACGGTGTGCTCCAACCCGAAGGGGCTGCCGATCGCCAAGACCCACTGACCGACCTCGAGGCCCGCCGAGCTTCCCAGCTTCAGGATCGGCAGGTCCTTCTCGGCCTTGATTTTGATCAGCGCCAGGTCGGTGTTGGGATCCCGGCCGACAATTACGGCATCGAACTCTTGGCCGTTTTTGAGGATCACCCGGATCTCATCGGCATCTTCGACAACGTGGTTGTTGGTGACCACGAACCCCCCCTTGTCGATGATGAAACCCGAACCCAGGCTGCGCTGGCGAAACTCCCGCTGCTGGTCCTGGTCGAAAAATTTATCAAAAAAATCCTTGAACGGATCGTCGGGGTCGTTGGGGTCGTTGGGTGTCTGGGGACCCTGGAAAAAATGGCGAAAAACCCGCCCGCCGCCCTTGGCCACCTTGACGGTGCGGATGTTGACGACCGAGGGGCTGACCTGGGCGGCCAATTCGCTGAAGCTCGGGGGCGTCGCCGAACCGGTTTCGGCCGCTGTCCGGGCCTCGGCCATACGCCCTGGCAGCAGGACGGCCGCCACAAGACCGATCAACAGTGCCGGCAGCCAGAGGGGTTTTCGCAACGCCTGAAACGTCGCGCAAGGGTCGGGTTTCATGAAAGTGTCCTTTCTGTCGATGCACTATTCTCGGTGGCGTATCGGCCAGCGGTGGCGATCCGGCGGTGGCGGCTGGATTCGACCGGCGCTGTTGCCGCGGGTGCCAACCGGGGGCCGGCGCCGGCCCCTACCCTTTTTCGCGGATGTAGATCATTCTCAGATCGTAGAGAATGCTCCTCAGCATGGCCTCTTCGTCACTGGAGAGGTTGCCCCGGGTCTTGCGTTCCAGCAGCCCGAGGATATCGATGGTCTGTTTGGCCAGCGGCAGGTTCTTGGCCTTCTGGCCGCTGGCCGGGTCCTCGATGATCCCCAGGTGGACCAGGGTCGCGGAATTGAGCGAGAAAACAAACGTTGAAAAGTTGACTTCGGGCAGCTGCGTTTCAGCCTGCTCCGCCGTCCGCGGCGGCTTTTGGGGGGGCGCTTCGGGCTCGTCTTTTTGACCGGCCTCCGCCGTCTCGGTCTTGAATTCCTCACCAGCGGGCTTTTCTTCGGAAAATAGCCTGCGATCCTTAACGCTGAAACCTTTTTTGTCTTCCGTCATACCTCACTCCTGTTCTTGATCGCGCATCCTTACGCCTTGGAAGCAGCGCCGCGGCGGTCGGCGGCTGGCATCACAGCTCCAGCGGGGTAACCCGGGTGACCAGCGGCAGGGCCTTGAGCTCCTCCACCACGGACGGGGGGATCGGCGTATCGGTCTGGAGAAAGATGATGTTGCGCTGATCGCCGTTTTCCTCCTGCCCCACCTGCATGCGGCCGATATTGACGCCGTGCTCGCCCAGCTTCATGCCGATGCTGCCGATGGCGCCGGGTTTGTCGTAATTGTTGATGATCGCCAGATGGCCGCTGGGGATCAATTCCAGCCGGAAATTGTCCACCTTGACCACCCGCGGGTCCTTCTTTCCGAAAATGGTGCCGGCCACGGTGCTCTCCATCTCGGTGGAAACGGCATGGACCGTCACCAGGTTGATATAGTCCTCGGAATCGGCGCTGCTGGTTTCGATCACCCGGATGCCTCTTTCCTTGGCCAGGATCGGGGCGTTGACGAAATTGACGTCATCCTTGACCGCATGCGCCAGAACCCCCTTGAGGATCGCGGTGGTCACCGGCGAAAGATCCAGCCCCATGAAATCGCCGTTGTAGGACACGGTGATTTCCTTCAGGGGCCCCGTGATCAGCTGGGCCTGGAGGGCCCCCATGCGTTCGCCCAAGGTCAGGAAAGGCGTCAGCTTGGTCAGCAGCTCGCCGGTGACCGAGGGAACGTTGACCGCATTCTGAATCGTGCCGTACTTGAGATAGGCAATAATCTGGCGGGCCACATCGACGGCCACATTGGTCTGAGCCTCCTCGGTGGAAGCGCCCAGGTGCGGGGTGCAGATCACCCGGTCGGTGTCAAACAGGGGGCAGACACCCGGCGGTTCGGTCTCAAACACGTCCAGCGAGGCCCCGGCCACTTTTCCGGAGTTGAGGGCCTCGACCAGGTCCGCCTCCTTGACGATCCCTCCCCGGGCGCAATTGATGACCATCACGCCGTCTTTCATCTGGGCGAAGGCCCCGCGGTCGATCATGCCGACCGTGTCCTTGAGCTTGGGCACGTGCACCGTGATGTAGTCCGACCGGCGGTAGAGTTCGGCCAGGGTCACGCTCTCGAAGCCGGCTTTTTCAATCTGCTCCGGGTTCACGAAGGGATCGTAGACGATCACGCGCATTTTCAGTCCCCGACCGCGATCCGCAACGATCGAACCGATCTTTCCGAACCCGATCACCCCCAGCACTTTGTTGAAGATCTCGCGCCCCTGAAGCTTCTTTTTCTCCCAGCGCCCTTCCCGCAGGGAGGCCGTTGCCTGGGGGATATTGCGCGAGAGGGAGAGCATCATGGCGATGGCGTGCTCCGCGGTGGTCACGACGTTTCCGGTGGGGGTGTTCATCACCACGATACCGCGTTTGCTCGCCGCGGGGATGTCCACGTTGTCGAGCCCGATCCCGGCGCGCCCGACGACCTTCAAACGCGCGGCGGCCGTCAGCAACTCCTCGGTCACCTTGGTGGCGCTGCGGATGACCAGGGCATCGTATCCGCCGATAATCTCCCGGAGGGCATCGGGCGTCAGCCCGACGTTGACGTCGACCTCGATACCATCCTCTTCACGAAACAGCTGAATTCCGGCTTCCCCCAAATTGTCACTGATGAGTACTTTCATCTTTTCCCCTGTTCTGGCGGTTGGTTGATAAAAAAAGCAGGCCATGTGAACGGCGGGTGCCACCTTAACAGATTCTTTTTTGGGGATTCAATAAAAAACTTCCGTCAATCCGGCATGCGGCGCGCCGCCGCGGCAGGTTGCGGCGGCCTGCCGCAAACCGGCGACAACCGAAAGGAACTGGACTCTGAGGGGGAGAAAGAGAAAAACCGGCCGCCAGCGGGTGGCTCAGGACCCCGGCGTAGAGCCGTCTTTAGCGAAACGCGCTGCAAAGCGGTCGAAGGCGGTGGCGTCCAGCAGTTCCGCAAAGCGCCGCCCGTTTCGGCTGTTTTCCTTGTAGAACGCCAGACAATCCGCCACAATCGCCAGGACCTCGTCTGCGCTGAAAATCCCGGGCAGCTCTCTTCCCAGTCGGGGATGACGGCCCAGTTTACCGCCCAGTTGCACC
>JAABRJ010000153.1 GCA_011390985.1 Desulfobacteraceae bacterium | reverse complement strand
CCGCTTCGATGGATTTACGGGCTTCGGCTTTGGCAGCCTGATCGGCATCGGGAGCCACTTTGATCAGGATGTGGCGCGCATGCACCTGTTCGGTCTGCTGGAAAAAATTCGGGTTTTCCTCGTAGTAGCGCTTGCCTTCCTCCTCGCTGACCGTGATTTTCTGCCCCACCTTGGTCTCGATGAGCTCTTCGATGGTAAGCCCGCGCACAATCTGCTGGGAGATATCCGCCTCGGTCACCCCCATTTCCTTCAAGCGCGCCTGGTAGGCAGCCTCGTCCGGAAACTGGGCCTTGATCTGCCCCAACTGCTCCTTCACGATTTCAGGAGCGATGCTGATGCCCTCTTTTGCGCTTTGCTGGAAAAGCAGCTCCCGGGTGATCATGCCCTCCAGAATGTTTTCCCGAAGCTCCGGCAATTGGGCGTCCGTCAATGTCCGTCCCTGGGCGGCCATGCGGCTGCGCGCGCCGTCCAGTTCCTTATCGACTTCCTGCCGGCTAATGACCGTGCCGTTCACCACTGCAGCTTTCCCCTCCGGCGCGCTGCCAGGCGCTTCAGCTGAAAAAGCGGTCAGCGCCGAAACCGCCAGCAAGCAGACCCCCATCAGCAGACCAGCCGTTGTTTTGGATGAAATCTTCATTGATACCCTTTCTGTGTTATCGTTAATGTTTGTGGATTTAAAAATATTTCCCATTTTGGATATGCTTCCGGTTGGCACCGGACGTCCTCCGCCGGATGTCTAACCCATTCATCCGGCGGCCCAAGGCGTGTTTCACGATCCAAGGGTTTACCACGACGCGCCTCGCGGGGCAATGGGCCTTGCGGCCTTAACCGGCCTGGGCGTCCCGCCGCGGTGTTTCGGCCGATGGATCGCCCGCCCTCATCCAAAGAGCCCCGTCCTGCCGCCGCGGGCCACCCTTCAGACTCGAAAGGGGGGGTCGGGTAGATTTGTGGTGTGCTGATGCATAGATTATGAGATAATTAGATGCCATCAGTGACACCGAGCGGACGCGAACACCCTTGGATTCCGTCCCAACCGGACATCTTTACTACGCGAACCCTAAAAAAATATCAATGGGCTTTTGTATCCATCGCGGCGGGTCGTTTGACGCCACGGCCGTTTGAAGCCCCAGGGGCTCGCAACCGGCTCCGCAAGGGTCTGCCATTCAATCAAAAACAGGAGAATCAAATGAACGGGATCTGGATTTTTATCGGAATTTTGGTCGTATGGGTGGTCCTTCAGGCATATATTCTGCCCCGAATGGGCATCTCCACCTGAATGAAAGATGCCTGTCAGGTGACAGCCAAAAGAAAAGACAAAACCCCGCCGCCGCCCGAGAAGTCCTGAGCGGTTCAGGCGCTTCGTTCATCATCCGAAGACCGCTGTTCGCGCTGGCAGCGGCAAGCGGCGCGGCTGCAGGCGCCAAGCTCCGGACGCGGCTCCTGGCCGTTTTGTGCCCTGCGGTGCAAAACGGCCAGGAGCACCCCAAAAACCACCAAAGAAAAGGCAACCACAATCAAAAATTCACCCATCGGAGCACCTCTCACACCATTAAAAACCAAAGTCCAACCCCGACCTCGCGGCCAAAAAACCGCCCGCCGCCCTACCCCTAGCGACCGTCGCGCGGTGGGGACGCCGACCCGCGGTTGAGGCTCCCCTGAAGGTAGCCGGCCAGATCCAGGGAGACGTGGACAAAACCGAGGGCCCTGAAATCGGCCACGACCGCTTCCCGCAGATTTTTTTGCAGAAACCGCTCCAAGTCCGCTCTGGGCAGCTCGATGCGCGCCACTTCGCCGTGGTATCGCACCCGGCAATTTTCAAACGCCAAGCGGCAGAGGACCTCCTCGGCCCGGTCGACCATCGCCAGGGTCTCCGGGCGGATGGGAACGTCGTATGGGATGCGGCTCGCCAAGCATGCCAGGGCCGGCGCATGCCAGTTGGGCAGGCCCTCGGCTTTGGCCAAGGCGCGGATGTCGACCTTGTTCAGGCCGGCCGTGATCAGGGGCGCTGCGACCCCCATCTCGGCCGCCGCCCTGTTGCCCGGACGGTAGTCCGCGAGATCGTCCAGATTGGCCCCGTGGGCCACGGCCGCCAGCCCGATTTGGGCCGCCAGCTGCTGCAGACCGCCGAAGATCTGTTTCTTGCAGATATAGCATCGATCGCGGGTGTTGGCCCGAAAATCCGGCAATTCCAGGACATGGCCGGGAACCTGGCGGTACCTGACGCCCATCGCCGCAGCCAGGGCGGCGGCCGCGTCGCGCTCGCGCCGGGGCTGGAGGGGCGATCCGACGGTCACCGCCACCAGGTTGTCACCCAGAACCGCGTGGGCGATTTTCACCAGCAGGGTGCTGTCCACGCCGCCCGAATACGCCACGAGCAGCGAGGGCCAGTTTCCCAGGACCTCCCTCAGCCGGTCCCTTTTTTCAGCCCAGGGGGCTTCCATTTTCATTTTTATTCACCTCTCCGGCGGCAGGGCGTTCACCCTACCGCGGCAGGTCGAGGGGTCTTGCAGCCGGCCGGCCCAGGCCCGCCGGCGAAATGCGCGGGAGATCGCTTGCCGGCCTTGCCGCCCAGTCAAAAAGTTCGCCAAACAAAAAAAACGCTTGACAGGCTTAAAATCTTAACTTAGCGTGCAGTATCTCGCAAGGGTCAGGAAAAGGCAAATGGCGTATTTCTTCGCAGGCAGACTTTTTAACTATTACGGGTATTTTTTTTATAATACCGGTCTGCCCCGAGGTGCGCTGACGTAGCCTGATAGACAAAAAAACGAAGCAAAAGCCGGGGGCAAACTAAAAAGCCCCCGGCTTTTTTTTTAATTTAAGACGCCAAACCAAAAAAGGGGGACCAGCATGACCATCTTAGGCAAGCAGATCCGAATGGAGCGCATCATCAACCGCAACACCGGCAAAACCGTGATCGTGCCCATGGACCACGGCATATCGGTGGGCCCGATTGCCGGCCTGACCGACATGAAAACGGCCATTCAGCAAGTGTCCGAGGGCGGGGCCAATGCCATCGTCGAGCACAAGGGCCTGGTGAGCGCCGGTCACCGCCGCCGCGGCCGGGATATCGGCCTGATTATCCACCTGTCGGCCTCCACCAGCCTTTCGGTCTACCCCAACGCCAAGACCCTGGTGTGCTCGGTGGAAGAGGCCATCAAACTGGGGGCCGATGCCGTTTCGATCCACGTCAACCTCGGCAACGGCCAGGAAAGGGAAATGCTGCGGGATTTCGGCCAGGTCAGCTACGAGGCGCGCACCTGGGGAATGCCGCTGCTGGCGATGATCTACCCGCGCGGCGAAAAGATCCGGGACGAATACGACGTCGCGGTGATCAAGCACGCCGCCCGGGTGGGCAACGAAATGGGCGCCGACATTGTCAAGGTCTCCTACACCGGATCCCCGGAGAGCTTCCGCAAGGTGGTGGAGGGATGCAGCGTGCCGGTGGTGATCGCCGGCGGACCCAAGATGGATTCCGACCGTGAAATTCTCGAGATGGTCAAGGGCAGCATCGATGCCGGCGGTGCCGGGGTTTCCATCGGGCGCAATGTTTTCCAGCACCCGGCCCCGGCCCGCATGGTCCAGGCGATTTCAACGATCGTTCATGACGGCAGCAGCGTCGACGCCGCATTGAAGGTCTTGGGCTAGCGTTTGCGGCAAGGAGAACGGAGATGCGAAAAATCTGGGTAAAGGTCGCACCCTGGGACCGGGACGTAGTCACCGCTGCGCTCGAAGGCGGTGCCGACGGTCTGCTGGTTCCCGAAGGGTGCAGTGCCAAGGTCAAAGAACTCGGCCGAATCGAAACGATTTCAGAGGACGGCGACCTGGTTTTGGGCCGCGATGTGGTCTACTTTACTGTCACCTCGGGCGCCGACGAAGACGAGATTCTAAAGCTCGCCCAAACCCAGCGGGTGATTCTGGACTGCAGCGACTGGACCATCATCCCCCTGGAAAACCTGATTGCCAAGGGCGCGGACGTCATCGCCCAGGTGCGCAGCCTGGAGGAGGCCGAGACGGCTTTCGGCATACTGGAAAAAGGGGTCCAGCAAATCCTGTTTCACCCCGCCGATGCCGCCAGCCTCAAAAACGCGCTCGTCCGCCTGCGCGCTGGCGATTCGCGGACCGCGCTGACAACCGCCGAAATCACAGCGGTGAGACCGGTGGGGATGGGGGACCGGGTGTGCATCGACACCTGCTCCAACATGCAGCCGGGCGAGGGCATGCTGGTCGGCAACAGCAGCAGCGCCCTTTTTCTGGTGCACGCCGAGAGTCTCGCCAACCCCTATGTGGCGCCGCGGCCCTTCCGCGTCAACGCCGGACCGGTGCATGCCTACACCCGCATCCCCGGGGGCCGCACCCGCTATCTATCCGAGCTCTCCGCCGGTGACAGCATCCAGATCGTCGACTTCCAGGGCAACACCGTCCCCGGGGTGGTGGGGCGCCTGAAGATCGAAAAAAGGCCGCTCATGCTGGTGACGGCCGCCATCGGCGAGAAGACGGCGAGCGTTCTGCTGCAGAACGCCGAGACCGTCCGCTTGACTCAACCCGACGGGCGGCCGATCTCGATTGTCAACCTCAAGCCCGGCGACACCGTCCTGGCGGCGGTGGAGGCCAGCGGCCGGCATTTCGGGTACAAGATCGATGAAACCATCACCGAAAAATAGCCCCCCCCCGGAACTGGAGCGCCTCCGAACGGCGATCGACAGCGTCGACCAGGATCTCCTGACGCTGCTCAACCGACGCCTGGGGTATGCCAAGCAAATCGGTCAGCTCAAAGCGCGCCAGGGGGCCCCGGTCCTGGATGCCGGACGGGAAGCGACCGTCCTGCGGCAAATCCTGAACCACAACCCGGGCCCCATCAGCGACAGCGCCCTGCGCCACATCTTCGGGGAGATCATGTCGGTCTCGCGGGAAATCCAGAGCCCGCAGCTGGTCACCTACCTCGGTCCGGAGGCCACCTTCACCCACATGGCGGCCATGAACCACTTCGGCCACTTTGCCAACTTCACCCCCCAGCCCAGCATCCGCGAGGTTTTCGGCGAAGTCGAGCGGCAGGCCTTCCATTACGGTGTGGTGCCGGTGGAGAACTCCATCGAGGGATCGGTCAACAGCACCCTGGACCTGTTTTACGACTCGGAAATCAAGATCTGTGCCGAAATCTACTTCCCCATCTGCCACGGGCTGCTCTCCACGGAGGCCGCCGCGGATGACATCCGGGTGGTCTATTCGCATCCGCATGCCTTTGCCCAGTGCGGCCGCTGGCTGCGCAAACACCTG
>JAABRJ010000166.1 GCA_011390985.1 Desulfobacteraceae bacterium | reverse complement strand
GGATGCATCTGGTTTTTGATCTGATCAGCATTCAAGTGAAAATTGTCGCATCCTGATCGATCTAATTAGATTAAAAATACCACATAACTAGGCTAATGCAGCCGACTCAAAAATCCGTGTGGCTGATTAGACCGTTATGTTTTGATCGCGATCTGCTATCGGCAAGCTTGATCACCGAAATTGGCGGGCAGATAGGATGGCTGGCGTCTGCTATGAACTTCCGATTTAAAGGCCCCGTATATGTTGGTGAAACGATCACATGCAGTTGGGTAATCACAGCCATAGATCAAAACAGTCGCACCTAAAACCTCAAGCGTGCCTCCGTGCAGGAATTCTCAAAATCATGGACCGGGAGGGTTTGACCTGACCGATTCGATCATGTCCGAAGCGCCAACCCGGACGTCCAACCGCGAATTTACTCTGCAAGCTTCTTCCATCGGGTAGTCCATGGAGAAACCCCCCTTCGCCGCGAGGATCATCTGAAATAGCCCGAGGGTGTCGCCGGCAGACGCCTTTCCCGCCCGGTAAAACCCCAAAAACTGCCGGCCGGCGTCTCTACCCCCTCAGCCCGGCAGGGGCCACTTTTGGTGATGGAAAATTTCGGGTAAAACACAAAATGTGGTATTCGGGCTTGACAAGTAACACCATATGTTATTGAATCGGGTGAAACTCGAGCAGGACACCAAAATGGGAAAAAAAAATAAGCGCAAAAAGAGATCCGCCCGGTCTTTGACCGCCGCCGTGAACAGATCCCCCGAACAGATGGTGCAGCTGGCCGAAAACGCCCTGGCCCAGGGCCAGCTGCGGAAAGCCTGCACCTTGTTCAGACAACTGTGCCAGGGCGATCCCGACCGCTACCTGGGGCGCTGGGTCGATGCCTCCCAGCGGCTCTTTGATCAGCTCATGGCGGATGGTTGTCTGACGGAGGCCAAGGCCCTCCTGGTGAGCCTGGAGCGCAAGGTCGGGGCTGCCGCCATTCGCTCGAGCCTGATGTATCTGGCCCTGCACCAGGGGGACTTTGTTCGGGCCGCATCACTGGCTGCCGCCGAAATCGCCGAAAGCGCCGCCTTGACCGACCCGCAGCTGGCCCGCGCGGTGGACGCGTTGGTGCTCGATTTCCAGGAGGGCGATCCCGAACCGGTTTTGCCCCCTCAACTGGCGGCCGACCGCCAGCGGGTATGGCAGGCGCTGGGGTTGGTCTCCCGGGGGGATTTCGATGCCGCGCTGCAGGCGGTCAGACCTCTGGGCCTGGGGTCCCCCTTTGCCAACTGGAAGTGGTTCATCAAAGGCCTCTGCGCCTTTCACACCGGCCAGGACCCCAAGGCGTGCCAGGCCTTTGCCCGCTTGGCGGCCGGTTCGTTGCCTGCCAAGGCCGCCGACGCCTATCTGCTGCTGCTGGGAGAAGGGCCGAATTCCAAAAACCCGGCGGTTCTCGAGGCGGCCTGCCTGTTGGCCGGTGTCGGCGAGGCCGGACCGGTCATTGCGCGCGCCGACGCCCTCTGGCAGACCGGGCGCTACCGCGACGCCTTGCGGCACGTTCAGCGTCACCTGAGCGATTTTCCCTCCGATCGACCCGGTTTCCAGCAGGACCTGACGCAGTTTTTCTACAACGCCTGGAGAGACCTGCCCGAGCGGCAGGCGGACGCCTACATCGACTTTCTGTGCCGCAGCGCTGAAAAGCGCCGTCAAGTCGGGGCACTGGAAAAACTGCTGGCCTGCAAGGCCGAAGCCCTGTGGCTGGAACGCAACTGGTGCGAAGACCGCGATCTGGCCCAGTCCTGGGAGTACGTCCTTGCCTCCTACCAGGCGCGCCATGGCCGCCAGCCGCGGGTGGCGGCGATTGTCTACCAGCATCTGGGCGATCTTTTCACCCAGGAGAAGGAGGATGAGACGCCGTTTGACTTTTTCTTTTTAAGCAGGCGTTCCAAACGCACCCACCTGCGCAACCCGCGGCTGGCCGCCCAGTTCTATCAGCAGGCGCTTAACGCGGATGCGGACAACCCCGAGGGGTATTTCGCGCTGCTCGGGCTGTATGAAAAGACGGCTGAAAAATCCAAAGTCAACCGAACCCTGGATGACATCATCCGACGTTTTCCCGACAACAAGACGGCCCTGTTGAAGGCCGGCATGCGCTGCCTGGAGCGCAATGCCTTCAACAAGGGCATGGGCTATCTGGAGCGGGCCTTGGCGCTGGACCCCATCGATGCCCAGGCCCGCGAGGGGCTGGTGATCACCTGCATCCAGGCCGCCCTGCGTTATGCCCAGCAGGGCAGGATCGCGCAGTGCCGCGAGGTGATGCAAAAGGCGCTGGAGCGTGCCAGCAAGCGGACCGCTGATTTCAACCTGGGGCGCTGCTATCTGCATGTCCGCTGGGCGGTGATGGCGGAGATCGGCGGGGACCTCCCAGAAGCCGAGCGGCAGATGGCCGCTGCCGCGGCCATGAATGCGGATGACTTTCGACTGGATTATTTTGCGCTCCTGATTGGCGTGCTCTACGACCAGCCGCCGGAGCGCCACGAGGAAAGGGAGCGCCGTGTCAGCGGGGCCATTGAACGGGGTCTGACGGTGGAAAAAATGCTGTCCATGGTGGCGGTTCTGGAGTATTTTCGCCGCCTGCCGCCCAAGCGTCGGAAGTGGCTCCCGGCCGAGGAGACCCTTTTCGGGCGCCTGCTGGCCAAGGCGGCCCGTCTGGAGTGGCTCCCGGAGCAGGCCCGGCCGGTGGTCGCGTTTGTCCTTTCGGCCGAAAAGCCTCATCTCCCATGGGCCGAGCCCCTGGTGAAGGCGGTCCTGGGCCGCCATCCGGATGACCCCTGGTTCCGCTGGTTCCGTTTTTTGCTGGATTACGGCACCCAACCCGGGTTGTCCCACGTCAACCCGCGGGTCGGCAAGGATTTGCAAGTGGTCCGGGCTCTGGCCGAAAAAGCGGGCGAGTCCGAACTGATCGCCCAAATCCGCAAGGTGGAAAAGATCATCGAGGAGGCCCGCCGCATATTCGAAAGCTTCGGGAAAGATTTCCCCGGGCTGGATATCACCGATGACGACGAGGATGACGACTACGAGGACGAGGAGGATGAGGATGAGGAGGAACCGCCGCCGCGGCGCAAACTACCGCCCCCGCCGCGGCAGCTGGATCTCTTTTGAGCGCAGCCCGGGGTGAGAGCAATGGGCAGGCAGAGTTCCGATCCCTTCCCCCAATAGACGATTGGAGTGTGACATCATGGACCCATACGAAATTCTGGGGCTGATCCCCGAGGCCGATGACGCCGCCATCCGCGGCGCCTACCTCGAACTGGTGCGCCGCTATCCGCCCGATCATCACCCCCAGCGGTTTGCCGCCGTCAGCGAGGCCTACCAGATTCTCAAGGACGAGGGGGCCCGGCTGCGCTACCGGCTCTTCAACCTGGATCCCGGCATGCGCTCCCCCATCGAGGTTCTGCAGCGCCGGTTTGCCGCGCCCGAGGCCCGTAAGCCGCTGACCGCGGAGGACCTGCAGCAGTTTCTGCGCCAAAGGGCGATGCAATGACGGGCGATTTTCAAGCGCCGGCGGATTTCGCCCGCGAACCAGACGGCGAGCCGCCGGACGGCTGGCCCCCCGGCGCGGACCCGGACTGGCGCGCCACCCTGGAGCGTAATTTTCGGCAGTGGCTGCAGGAAGTGGAAGCCGACCCGTCGGCGGCCGCGCCCGCCGCCGAGGATGGCCCGGACCTTTACGCTTTCTATGAGGCCCTGTGCGTGGTGCGCACCGAAGTACGCCACCAGGCCCGGCGCAGCCACGAGTCTCTGGGCCGCTTCGGGGAGGCCCTGGCGGGTTTCGAGGAGCTGCTGCGGACGCTGAACCAGCGTGTGATTCAGATCGACGGCGAGCGCGGCGGGCTCGACGACGCCGGCCTGCACGCCCTTTTGCTCTCGCTGGTGGAACTCTTCGAGCGTTTCAAGCGCGTTCAGGAGCGCATGCGGACCCCCCCGGCGACCGGCTGGTTCCCGTCTCACCGCCGCTGGGCAGCCGTCTGGTCGGCCCTGCGGGAAGGCTTTGACATTTTAAACGATCATTTTCAGCAGATCTTGCAAAACCAGGGGGTCACCGTGATCGCCTGCAAGGGCCGGGCGTTCGACCCCACCCTGATGAAGGCCGTCGCGGTCCGGCAGACCGCCTCTGTACCGGCCAACACGGTGTTGGCGCAACTCTCCGGCGGCTACAGCTACCGCGGGCGGGTGTTGAAGTTTGCCGAAGTCAAGATCGCCGTAGGAAAGGAAAAAAGCTGATGGCCGCTATTCTTGGAATCGATCTGGGCACCACCTATTCCGAGGTGGCGGTGCTGCGCGATGGCCAGCCCGAGGTCGTCCCGGTGGACGGGGAGCCGATCATGCCGTCGTGTGTCGGTCTGGACAGCCAGGGGGCCCTGATTGTGGGGCGCGCAGCGCGCAACCAGATGGCGCTGGCCCCCGAGAACACCATTCTTTCCATCAAGCGCAAGATGGGAAAAAACGAACCGGTGGCCCTGGGGGAGCGAAGCTTCAGCCCCGAGGAGATTTCGGCCCTGATTCTGCGCAAACTCAAGCAGGCTGCCGAAGCGCATCTGGGGGAGGCGGTGACCCAGGCCGTTATCACCGTGCCGGCCTATTTCGACGACGCCCAGCGCAAGGCCACCCAGAACGCCGGTCAGCTGGCGGGCCTTGAGGTCCTGCGGATCATCAACGAGCCCACGGCCGCCGCTCTGGCTTACGATGCCGGGCTGGAAGAGGATCAGACCATCCTGGTCTACGACCTGGGGGGCGGTACCTTCGATGTGTCGCTGGTGGTTGTCGAAAAGGGCGTGGTCGAGGTCAAGGCCAGTCACGGCGACACCGCTCTCGGCGGGGACGATTTCGACAATCTGCTGATAGCGCATGCTGCCGAGGTCTTCCGCGAAGCGAACCAGGTCGACCTGCTCCAGGAGCCTCGGGTCCGCAACAGGCTCTGGGCGGCGGTCGAGGCGGCCAAACGCAAGCTCTCCGACGTTCCCTTCGCCCGCATCCGGGAGGAATACCTGTGGCAGGACCATCACCTGGATCTGGAAATCGCGCGCCACGACTACGAGGAGCTGATTCGCCCGCTGGTCCGCAAAAGCATGGACTGCGTTCATCACTGCCTGCGCGATGCCAGCCTGCTGCCCGGCGCCGTCGACCGCGTCATTCTGGTCGGCGGGGCCAGCCGCACACCGTTGATCTCTGAATTGATCCGCCAGGAAATGCGCCGGGAACCGGCCTTCGAAATCAACCCCGAGCTGATCGTGGCCATGGGGGCCGCGATTCAGGCCGGGATCCTGGCCGGGCAGCAGACCCGCTCGGTCCTCGTGGACATCACCCCCTACACCTTCGGCACCCAGGCGCTGTCGTTTCAGCATGGCGAAATGCGCGACGATCACTTTGTCCCCATCATCCGCCGCAGCACGCCGCTGCCGGTCTCCAAGGCCGAAGTCTTTGTTACCGCGGTGGACGAGCAGCGTCAGGTGGATGTGCGCATCTATCAGGGGGAAGCGCCGTCGGTGGACGACAATATCTTCATCGGCGATTTTTTGATCGAGGGCCTGAGCAAAGTGCCCGCCGGCAACGAGATCATTTTGAACTTGGCCCTGGACCTCAACGGCGTGCTGAGCGTGACGGCGCTGGAAAAACGCACCGGGCTTTCCAAGACCGTGCGAATGGAAACCGGCGGCAAGGGACCCGAATTCGACCTTCAGGCGGCCCGGCGCAATCTGGCCGAGCTGGGCGGCGATGAGCCGGCGACCGATGAACCGGGCGCTTCCGTACCGGCGGACCGACAGGATCTGCTGACCCGGGCCAAGGACCAGCGGCGGCGGGCCATGGCGCTCATGGCGAACATTGACGAGACCGACGCCGGTGAGCTGCGCCTGCTCCTGCAGCAGGTCCAGGACGCCATCGGGAGCGGCGATTTCACCAAGCTGGCCGATGTCCTCACCTCCCTGGATGATATGCTCTTTTACCTGGAGGACTGATGGCCCTGAACTGCCCGGCCTGCAGGCGGCCCAACGAGAACAGCGACACCTGCGCCCGCTGCGGGGCGGACCTCGCGGCCCTGCAATGCGTGCGGGCGGCGGCGCAGGCGCAGCTGGTCAGGGGCCGCCGGCTGTTGCAGCAGGGTCGGGGGGGCGAGGCCCTGGGGTGCGCGACCCTGTCGTGGCGCCTCAAAAAGAGCCCGGCTGCGGCCCGCCTGGCCTTTCTGGCCAGCCTCCACCTGGGGCGCTTCGACCAGGCCTGCCGCTGGTACGCGGCCGCCACCGGTGGAGAGCAGGGCGGCCGCCCCGCGAATCCTCCATTCGCACCTATTCAACCCGGCCCGCCCTGACCTTGGCGGAGACCCCCAGCATGCGGTTTTTGAGCCTGTTCTCCGGTCCGTCACCTGAAAAGCTGGAGCAAAAAGGTGATGCCCTGCTTGCGGCCGGCCTTTGCGGCGAGGCCCGGCTGGTCTACGAGCGCGCGCTTGACAAGCTCGAGAAACGTGCCGGCCAGGCGGGCAGCCGGCAGACGCGGCTGGCCGCCAAAATCCGGCAGGCGCGTGAGGCCTTGGCCCGCGAGCATCAGCAGACCGCCGCGGACCTGGCCGAAAACAACTGCTTCCAGGAGGCCCGCGAACTGCTGCTGCTGGCCCTGGAGATCAGCGCGGATGGGCAGCTGCGCGCGGCGCTGCAAGCCCAGCTGCGAAGGCTGGCGGCGCGGCAGCAGGCGGCGTCCGATGCGGCCGCCCCCGAACCCCTTTACAGCCTCTGGGATGAGGAAAACGAACCTCAGGCGCAGGACCCCGAGCCGGCCGGCGCGGCAGCCGAAGCGGAATATTTCTTTGCCCTGTGCGGCACCCTGCCCGATGACGTGCAGGATGCCTACCTCGGTTACGGCGAAGATTTCAAGGCCGGCTTCATCGCCCTCAACCGCGGCGACTTCGCAGCGGCGGCCCGGCGCCTGGGCCGCGCCATGGCCCAGAACCCCCAACCGCAGAGCTATATCCCGCTGGAGCTGGCCACCGCCTTACTAAACCTGGGGCGCCTTGGGGCCGCTCAGAGGCTGCTTGAAAATTTCATCCCGCAGCACCCCTCAACCCTGCCCGCCTACCAGCTGCTGTGTGAAATCTACTGGGAGCAAAGAGAATTCAAGCGCGCCGATGCCCTGCTGGCCAACCTGCCCCCGGAGCTTGCGGCCTCCCAGGCCGCCGTGCGCCTCAAGGGCGAAACCCTCCATCAGGCCGGGCGGCTGGAGCAGGCCGCGTCTTTTTATCAGGATGTCCTGGAAGCCTTCGGGTGGAATGAGACCGTCGCCCGTGAGCTGGCCAAAGTCTATGAAACCCTTGGGCAGCCGGCCGCCGCGCGCGCGCTCTACGCGGAGATCATGGGCCGCTGCGGCAGCTGCCAGGCCCGCAGCGACCCAGAGACCAGCCACCGCTATGCGGAACTCTCCTTTGCCGCCGGCCTGAGGGGCGAGGATATCCTTGAACTCTACCTCGCCCTTGCCCGTGAGGTCCCCGAGAACGCAGCGCTCTACTATGACCGCATCAGCCGGATCTACGCGAGCCTCGGCAACAGTGTCGAAGCCGCCCGCTTCCGCGCTTTCTCCGATCGGGCGCTCTCCCAGCGAAAAAAGCGCGAAACGTTCTGATTCCCGCGATCAACCCTCTGGACCAGGGCGGCACCTGCGGGTTCACGCGGCTGGCAGGCGTTCTTGCGCCTTTCAGGCGGCCCCCAGAAACATCAAACGTCTGCAAAATGGCGCCAATGTCTGCCAGGGGGCTGGCCAGGGGATCGTGAAAGCGGATACCGCGGGGCAGGTCACATTCAGTCACGGTCTGTTTGGCTGTCCGGTTTAAAAATTGCCCGTCGCGACCCGTCCGCTCAGGCGCCCTCGGGCGGCGGTTTCAGGAGGTTTTGCCCCGCCTCCGGTGTTCGCGAGTGAAGCGCCTGCTGCTGAATCTCTCCGGCCTCGCTGCGCAGGCCGCCTTCGGCATCCGTGGAGGCGGTCTCAGGCGGCTCGAAAGCCTGAGGGGCCGCCGCCTGCGGCAGCCCTTCCGGGGCGATCAGGCGAACCGCCACCCCATCGGGAAAAATGATCTCCCGCGCCTCGTCCGGCATCGAGATGCCCGCCTCCTGAAACCCCCGCTTGACCAGGCGGATGACGGACGATTTGACCTTGAGCAGGCTGTGCTGTCTGCCGTCCAGCCAGAAGTAAATCCGCAGATCGACGGTGGACTTTCCCAAATTTTCCACCAGGACCAAAGGCTCGGGATCCTTCAAGATCGCCGGGTGCTCAGCCAGGATTTTGAGGACCACCTCCTGCGCCGTCAGGATGCCGTCGTCATAGCCGATGCCCACCGTGAACTCCGCCCGGCGGTTGGGGTTGCTGGTGTAGTTGTGGATGCTGCTCTTGTAGACCGTGGCATTGGGGATCTGGACGTGGTTGCCGTCGGGCGTCATGAGGACCGTGGCTCGGATCGTCAGCATCTGCACGAATCCCGTAATCCCTGCGATCTCGATCAGGTCGCCGTTGCGGAACGGGTTTTGAACGCTCAGGAAAATGCTGGCCAGGAGGTTTTCCGTGATGTCCCGGAAGGCGATTCCCAGAACAATGCCCAGCAGGCCGGTGCCGCCCATGATCGTAAGCGCCACCGTGGTCAATCCGGCCACCTGGAAAACGATGTACAAGCCCACCAGCAAAACCACCAGAGCGACGCCCCGCGAGATGAGATCCTGCAGCAACGGGTTGATGTCGCGGCGGCGCAGGGAAACACGCGCGGCAGCCCTGGAAAGCCGAGCGACCCCGAAAGTGACGGCAAGAATCAGCAGGCCGAAAACGACAAATGGCGATACGCGCACCACCCCTCGCCACTGTTCCCGCAAACCATCGACGGCCGGCTGAAAGTCCCAGATGGAGGGCGCCATCAGTTCGATCTGGTTGACCACCGCCGCCACATCCTGGGTGTTGCGCGCCAGGTCTCCGGCCCACTTCCTGAACTCGGCGGTCTCCGTCCTGCCCGTGAGGAAAACCACCCCGTCGTTTACCCGCGCCTCCGGGGCCGCGAACCAGCCGGTGGCCTTGAGGATGTCTTCGAGCCGTTCGCGGATCTCGTGGTCGCGCGCCAGGGGCTTGACCTCCACCCGCGCCGGGGCCTGGGGTGCGGTTTCCTTCGGGGCTGGAAAAGGGGTTTTTTCCTCCCCTGTTGCGGCTCCCTGATTTTCCTGGGCCGCAAGCGGCGCCGCAATCCCAGCCAAAAAAGCCAGCATGACCGCGGTCAGTAAAAAAAGGCCGGAAGAGCGCAGGCGCCCGTTGGCGATGGGGCCTTTGCCTGGACCGGCATCACCCGGGGGTGCAGCCCCTGACGAAGAACGACCTGTCACGGTTTGCATAAGGAAACTCCAGAAAAACACCAGGAAAAAAGTATCCCGTGAGCGGGGGATGGGAGTTGTCGGCGATCGCGATCTCCGTGGCCTGCATAGGTGGTGCGGCAAAAACGCCGGCCGCACACCGGCAACAGGGCGTATGCTGAGCGCCCGGCCGCTGCCCGCTTCAGCGCCATCATCGAGGCCTCAGACCATGAGAAAACAGTAAAGTATGTTGGTCTGGATGTCCACAAGGATTCGATCAGGATGGACAGGCGCGGTCACGGTCATGCCGCTGACTTGAAATGAAACGCCATGCTCGGCGCATTGGCCGGCCGGTGGTATGCTGGCCTGCGGCGATCAGGAAAACCGCGAGAGAGCCGCCGTTCGCGGCGCTTTGCGGCCGTCGAAAAAATCGCATGCCGCGTAATAGCGCAGGTCCTGGCGCCATAAATTGAAGAATCGGGGATGCTGCAGCAGTTTCAAGCCCAGTTCGCACGGATGTGACAGCGCCTGGTCGAGGGGGCCGAACAGCTCCGAGGGGTCCCGAAAACATTCCCAGTCGCAGCGCCGGCAATCGGTTATCACCGCTTCCGGGGACGGCGCGGGCTTCCAGAATCTGCCCAGATCTTCATTGCCGCGGTACCCGCACGGGTAGGTGTGGCCATCCTTGGCGTCGATATAGAAAAAATCCCGGCCGCCCCGGCACGGATACCCGGCCTCGCCATCGTTGGCGTGCTCTCGGTGTAAAGCGTAGACCGCGCACAGGGGGGAGAAGATTCGAATTTTGGACCGGAATTGCGGGATTGTGTTCATCAGGGCGCGGTAGAGTTGCGCCTTCTCCAGTTGCGAAAACCGGACGATATCACCCGTGGCGGTTGCGCCGTAAACCGCCGAGAGTCCGGCCTGCACCTGCTGCACGTCGATGCTCATCGGATAACAGGTGTTGACCAGGGTAAAGCCGAGGTCTATCACCGATCGATAAAACCGACGGACCGCGTCGCAGAAGACCTGATGCAGCCGCTCGGGGTCTTCGGCGTGCGGCTGCGCCAGCAGCCGTCGGGTGAGTGCGCCCCCCATGTTCCGGTTGAGTCCCAGATTCACCGAAGGGTAAATCCCGTGGTCGTGAAATACGGGAAGCGCTCGCTCAATGCCGCGCACCACGCCTCCAAAGCCCCGCATCCGTTCGTGCACACCAGGCTCCGCGGAATCCATGCTGATCCATAAATTGCGCAGCGGGGTGGCGGCAAGGCGCTCGGCAATTCGCGATATGCGACCCAAAAAAGACGGCTTGTCCGCGCCCTGAAACAAAAACCCATTGGTGCCGGTCCGGGTAAAGGCAACCCCGGCCGCCCCGGCGTGGCGGAGCAGTTCGACCAGGGCGTCCAGAAATAAAAAAGGCTCGCCGCCGGTGAAGGAGATGGCCTGCACGCCGCGGGCGGCGGCCGCATCGATTATGCGTTTGATCTCGTCGACCGCAAGCGTCGTGCGGCTGAATGGCGCCGTTACCCGCATCCCGCACTGCGGGCATTGGGCGTTGCAATGATCCGTCATTTGAATGACGAGCTGCCCGGGGACCCGTCGGGTGAGCAGGGATTTCAGCAGGTGTTTGATCATCGTCGGTTTCCCATTGGGCCGTGGCGCTCGGCCACGTCCCCGCAGCGTTGTTGCAAAACCCTTTGCCTGGCCTGCGTGCACCATGCCCCGGGCGGCGCTGAAACCCCCCGACTGCGAACAATCGATTGCGGTCATCTGACCCTCGCTGTGCAATCTTTGACCGGGCCGCGGGATTCAAGAAATACGGGCTACCCTGGCGAGCCTTCAGACACGGGCTTTTTCAGGCTGCGGCGTTCAGACCAAATCCACATTAGGCGCTGATGAGGGTTTGATGAGTTGTCTGTATGGGTCCGGGTTGAGGGCGACCCATTCTGGCGCTTTCCGCGGCCGGGGCGGTTATCTCCCTCAGCCGGAAGGCGGGATGCGGTTTCAGCCCCGCGCTAACCAAAATTTGACCTCAAGCTCACATTATTTTAATATGACTTCAGTTAAATATAAGATTTTATTGTAGGTAATTAATGACTCTTTTTCTTGACTTCCCGAGCCCTTTTTTCAATAATGTATTTAACGCATTGACAATCCACGCTTTCACGGTCCACGTCTTTATCCACGTTTTCCAATGGGGCAACCGCCTCATCAACCAGTCCGCTTTGGCGGACCCAACGCGCTGCCATCCGCTGGTTTCAGCGGTCGGATGGCAGACAGATCCTTCAAGGAGGGGTTATGAAACTCTTTAACGGCTTCGATGTCGGCAGTTTGGCGATCGGCGTAGGGGTTGTGCTGCTGGCGCCGGTGATTGTTCCCATTATCGGCAGTGTGCTCAAACCGTTGGCCAAAGGGGTCATCAAAGGCGGGCTGTTGGCCTACGAGGGGGCAAAAGTCTCGATCGCTGAAACCAAAGAGACCTTCGAGGACATTGCGGCCGAAGCCAAGGCCGAGATTGCCCAAACCGGTACGGAAAAATAAGTGCCTGACCACAGGCGAAATATCCAGCGGCTGAGCATGAATCAGGAAAAAGCGATGGACCCGCTGCCGGAAGTCCGGTTGTGCCATTTCAGCACGGGGCGGTTGCGGATCCGCATCGACCGCAGAAGAGGTGACGGCGCCTACTTCCAGGGTTTGCAAAAGAAGCTGGCGGCCCACTGTGGGTATGCCGCGATCGCAACCAATCCGGTGACGGGCAGTGTTCTGGTCGAGGACGTTCGCGTGTCGCCCGCCGAGGTGGCGTCATTCGGCCGCGAAGCGGGGCTTTTCGAACTGGATCTGGCACCGCGCTCGCGCCGCGGCGGTGTCCAGAACATCATCAGCCCCCTGAAAACGGTCGATGCCAATCTGCGGCGTATCACCGGCGGAACGCTGGATGTGCCCAGCGCGGTGTTCGCGGCGTTGGTGATCTTTGGCGTTATCGAAATCTTGCGCGGCAACTTCAAAACACCCCCGTGGTATACGGCTTTCTGGTACGCCTTCGGGGTCTTCACCAAAACCCTGATGGACACCCGCGAAGCGTAACCGCGTCTTCGCTTTCGCAACCCAACGGGCCCTCACTTCCGCCGCGCTCTGATTTTTCACGCCATCGTCTTCACGCCACCGCCAGGCCGCCCGCCCTCAGCGCCGACACCGGCCCAGGCCGTTTGCCCCCGTCGACTTTGGCGTGACAGCGGCCGCAGCTGGCAGACATTGCCGCGGGCATGCTCAAGGCAAAGTGGTGGGGTGTTTCCTTGGAACGGCAAAGTCTGCCGTGTGCCCTTTCAACCTGCCCAAAAGTGGCCTCGACATGCGGCTGCCTGCGGCCTCAGGCCCCCGAACGGTTATTGCTCATGAACCTCGTCAGCCCCATTCATACCAAAATTCGTGGTCGGGCGCGATACAGGGTCGAGGCTCTGCGACAATCCGAGAGCGCCAAGGTCTATATCGAGCGGCAGTTGGCCGCCGCCAAGGAGATCGTCAGCGTCTCGGCCAGCACGCTCACCAGCACGGTGCTGATAACCTACAACAGCGGCAATACGGTGCAGAGCATCGAAAGGCGGCTCGCAAGCGTGGTGGCCGCGTGGCAGAACGACCCGCGGCAACGGCCGGCAAAAAGGCAGCCGGAGCAGCGCGGTCTGCCCGTCGCCAGAGCCGCCGGATGCAAAACAGCTGCGAAGCCGAGCGCGTCCCACCCCCAGCGGTCGGCGGCCCTGCCGGTTGCAGCGGCGGTTTTCGAAGAGGCCGAAGCCTGGCATCGCCTGCACCGCCAGCAGGTGCTGGACCTGCTGGCCAGCGACCCGCTCAAAGGCCTCAGCCACCTGGATGCCCGGGCGCGGCTGGAGCAGTATGGCGCCAACCTGCTGCCCGAAGCCGCCCCGCGCTCCAGTTGGGAAATTCTGATCGGCCAGGTCAACTCGCTGCCGACCTACCTGTTGGCGGCGGCCGCCGGGGTCGCGCTGCTCACGGGGGGGATCGTCGATGCCCTGGTGATCATGGGCGTCGTGGCGGCCAATGCCGCCATCGGCTATGCCACCGAAAAAGAGGCGGACAAGACCATTCATTCGCTCAAAAAACTGGTGCGCCCCCAGGCCGAGGTCCTGCGCGCCGGAGAGCCGCTGACGCTTGCGGTCGAAGAGATCGTGGTCGGTGATGTCCTGGTTCTCAAGCCGGGCGCCTATGTCGCGGCCGATTGCCGCATCGTCAAGGCCGTCAACCTCAGTATCGACGAGTCCATGCTGACCGGCGAAAGCATGCCGGTCTATAAAACGGCGCGCACCCTGGGCGGCGGTGAGATCCCGCTGGCCGACCGGCTCAACATGGCCTTCATGGGAACCCTGGTGACCGGGGGCCAGGGGCTGGCAGTGGTCGTCGCCACCGGCAGCGCCACCCAGATCGGGCAGCTGCAGCTCCTGTTGCAGCACACGCGGGCCCCCGAGACACCGATCGAACGCCAGTTGGGGCGCATGGGCGACCAGTTGGTGGTGGTGTGCTGCGCGGTCTGCGGGGTGGTTTTCCTGATCGGGTTTCTGCGCGGCTACGGGTTTTTAGCGATGCTGCGGATGTCCATCTCGCTGGCGGCATCGGCGGTGCCGGAGGGCCTGCCGGCGGCCGCGACGATCAATTTCGCCATGGGCATCACCCGCATGCGGGAGCACCGCGTGCTGATTCGCCATCTGCAGGCGGTCGAGACCATAGGCGCCGTTCAAACCATCTGCCTCGACAAGACCGGCACCATCACCCGCAACCAGATGCAGGTTCAGCAGGTGATGATCGACGGCGTCAGCACGGCCGTCGATCATGGCCGCCCCATCCCGGGGGCTGGCTTGCAGGCGGCTGCGGCCGCGGACACCCTGTCGCACCTGCTGCATGCCTGCGCCCTGTGCAACGAAGTCAAGGTCAACGGCGCGCAGGCCGACGGCCCCCCAACGCTGCACGGATCGGCCACCGAGAAAGCGCTGGTCGAGCTGGCGGCCGGGGCCGGGCTGGATGTTGCGGTGCTGAAAAGGCGGTTCCGTCTGCTGGGGGTCAACCACCGTTCGGAAAGCCGCATGTTCATGAGCACCCTGCACCGTGTCGATGAAAACGAGCGCATCCTGTTCATGAAGGGCAGCCCGCCGGAGGTCCTGGCGCTCTGCACGAACCAGGTGCTCGACGACCGGCGCGTGCCCCTCGCCGACGCCGACCGCGCCCGCATCGACCAGGAAAACGAGCGGATGGCCTCGGCCGCCCTGCGGGTGCTGGGCTTTGCTTTTAAGCGCAACCCGGCGGGCGCGGAAGATGAAAGCGACCTCACCTGGCTGGGACTGGCCGCCATGGCCGACCCGATCCGCAGCGGGGCCCGCGGGATGATCGCAATGTTTCACCGCGCCGGCGTCGAGACCGTCATGATCACCGGCGATCAGAGCCCCACGGCTTATGCGGTCGCCAAAGAACTGGACCTTTCCGGCGGTCAGCCGCTGACGATTTTGGACTCCACCGAACTCAGCCGCCTGGAACCCGAAGCCCTCGCGGCCCTGGCCAAGCACGTGCACGTGTATGCCCGCGTCAGTCCGGCCCATAAGCTGCAAATCGTAGAGGCCCTGCGCGCGGCCGGTCGGACGGTGGCCATGACCGGCGACGGCATCAACGACGGGCCGGCCCTCAAAGCCGCCGACATCGGCATCGCCATGGGGCGCTCGGGAACCGATATCGCCCGCGAC
>JAABRJ010000152.1 GCA_011390985.1 Desulfobacteraceae bacterium | reverse complement strand
GTCGTCCAGGGCCAGGCGAAACCCCAGTTCTTTGAGTTCCTTGAGAGCCCCCTTGAGCCGGTCTATCTCTTCGAGGGGCAGGTGCTCGGTAAATTCCAGCACCACCCGGGAGCGGATGGTGCGGTAATCGGGGCGGGTGACCAACTGGAAAAAATCAGGCTGCCGGATCAGGGCCGGCGAGATGTTGATGAAGACCCAGAGGGGCGCCGGTACTTTGAGCCCCCAGTCGAGCGCCCCGGCGGCGCAGGCCAGCTCGAGCGTTTCCCGCAGGCCCAGGTCCGACGAAGCCCCCAGCAGATCAGTGGCGCTGTGAACCCGGCTGTCAAGAGGGCCCCGGACCAAGGCTTCGAAGCCGATGATCTTTTCCTGGAGAAGCGCGTAAACCGGCTGCAGGTAGGTGAGCAGCAGGTCGTTGGCGATCAGGGCCCGAAATTCCGCCAGGGTGAGGACCGCATCCCGGCGGCCGCCGTCCGCGGCACCCGCCAGCAGCCGGGCCACCAGCCGGTCAAGGCCCTCCGCCGGGATGTCTCCGGCCGGCAGGGGCAGGATCGCGGCCTTGACCCGCAATTGGCTGCCGGTGGCCGGGCCGAAGTTCTTCAGGACCGCTTCCCGAATCAACTCCGCGCCAGCCGCAGACAGGCTCCGGCGCTGTTCATGGTCGGATCTCGACCAGGCCGGGCGCTGCAGGGCAAATACCTGGTACCAGAGGCCAGGTGTCGGGGTGCGCAGGCCGCCAAGGGGGGTATGCCGCTCCAGCAGACGGTGGGCGACCGCCTCAAAATCCCGCGTCAGATCGCCCTGAACGACGGCCATCAGTTTCGCCCCGAAAACCGCCGGGAGGTGTTCAGGGTTCTGGAGTTGAAACGCCAGGCAGTAGTTTCCCATCGCGACGCTTTCACCGGTCGATCGATCCGAAAGGCGTTGGGGGCTTCCGCAAGAGGCGAAACCCCATCATAGAATCGGCCAACGATTATCTTTTCATACATGAGACCGGCGATGGGATCAAGGTCTGTGCTCGAGGGGGGTGGCGGGGGCTTTCAGCCCTGGGACCGGATGGTGGGCACAGCAGAAAAATCGGGGCTTTATTGGAGGTGATTTTCGGTCGCCGGCGCAGCGCCCACCAGAGGCCCAGGGCAACCGGCACGGCTGCCGGCAACGCCCAGCGACCGTGGGGCAGGGCCGCCAGGTGAACCGACCAAACTTCCGCCAGCAGCACGCCGGCCGCTGCCGTCAGGCCCCCCCAGATCAAGACGCCCACGCTGTCCAGCAGCAGAAAGCGCAGTCCACCGATTGGCCCCATGCCGATGGTCAGCGGGATCACCGTCCGCAACCCATACAGAAACCGGAACCCCACGATCAGCGGCAGACGGCAGTACCGCTGCAGGCCTTGGGCCCGCTGCAGGCGGGCCTGCCACATCGGCCCACGCGCCAGCAGCGCCTGTCCGCCGATGCGGCCCAGGCCAAAGAGCAGCAGATCACCGCAAAGGGCGCCCGTCAGGGCGGCCGCCATCACAGCAGGCAGTTCCAGGCAACCCTGGCGGGCCAGCATCACCGCCACGATCAGAACGGCTTCCCCTTCGACGAGCGCGCCAAAAAAAACGGCGGCATAACCGTAGGCGGCGATGAAATCGGCGGGTGACATCCCGGGGCGGCCCTCAAATACGGTCCTGAAGAACGTGAAAGTGAATTCTGGCCCCAGTCACCTGGCTTCTGCCGGTGTAGAGAAACGCAAACAGCCACAGCGCTTGCATTAAAACCAGCACGCCGGGTTGCCAGAGGCTCCGCAGCCCGGCCAGGATGTCGACGGCCGCGGCCGAGGGCGGGCAGAAGAGGGCGAAAGGGACGGCGGAGCCGGCGGCCACCAGGCTCATGGTCTGATATTTGGAAATCCGGCCGGCCCCGCGGTAATCTGCCCGCAGGAATTCAGAAAAAAAGCGCCAGAGTTGGGTGATCATAACTGCCTCCAGAAAGGCGGCACGATACCACTGGCCGAAAAAAAGCGCAAGGCCGACCGCGGCCGCTGCGCAGTAGACGATCGCCGTGAGGGCCTGAACCGGCACGACCGGCTCACCGTCCAAACCATCGGCAAAAGCGATCTTTTTAGTCGCGCCCTGAAAGACAAAACAGCAGTTGCCGAAAAGCCGGCGGACTAGCGGATGGGTCTGCGCCAGCGGTTTGCCGTAGCAGCAGCCGAAACTGATGCAGGCCAGGCGTCCGACGCCTTCCCCGACCGCGTAAGCGATCGCAAGCGCCGCCAGGCTGGCGGCCAGCGGCAACTCAACGCCCATTTCGGCCCATAGCACCCGCCCGACGCCCCAGACGAGCACCGGCCCGCCCAGAATCCCGACGAACGCCGCCCCCCCGACACTGAAAGTGTACTTCTTTTTCTCCACCAGGCGCGCGATCAGCTTCGAGGCCGGCACGCAGACCCCCAGCAGGGCCGTTACAATCCAGAAAAACCCGGCGAAGGGAATCCCCAGCGCCGCCAGCAGGCAGATGCCGAGGGCCGTGGCCAGGACGTAGGCGTTGGCGTTGAAAAAGCCGTAGTACGTCAAATTGATGCCGCGCCAGCACCCGTCGGGCTGGCGAACGCTGGGCAGCGAGGCCAAAAACTGCCATTTTTCGCAGGGCAGATGGCAGAACCCCCAGCAAAGCATCGCGCCCGTCAACAGGCAAAAGCCGACGACAAAAAGGGCTGCGGCCACGGCTGCACCTCTCTTTTTGGAGTTGACCCAAGCGGCTCGCATCCAAGCCGCACACGCGCAAAGGTTAAACCGGACCGCCGCCGCCCTTGAAAACAGCGGCCGGGGCCGGCAGGGCTGCGCCGATCGGGGCCCGCACCGCCACTTCGGTTTCCACCAGGGGCTGGCCGAAGCCTTTGGAATAGCGGCTGGCGGCGTCCCGGCGGAACATGTTGGCGACGATATCCTTGCAGAAGCGCACGCGGTCTTTTTCGAAAATCAGGACATCCACCGAACTGCCCGGCCTGTAGAGGCTCTTGGGCTGCCCGCGCTGCAGGAAGTCTCCCGGCCTGATCGGCCGGGGGGCGTCGTAGCGGGCGTCGCTGTAGCACTGCACGATATCCCCGATCATCAGGGCAACCACCTCGATCATGGCGACGTGGCCGGCGCCGGTGCCGCCCGGCACGTCGCTGTCGATGACCGTGACCACGCGCTTGTTCTTGGAAAAGGGGGTGACCGCCGCCACCACGGCGCCGGGGTTGCAGGCATGGTAGGCGCCGTCAATGGCGTACAGGTCCACCACCCGCCCGGCCACGGGGGTGTGGTTGTAATGATATTTTTCAGGCGTCAGCCGGAAGAGCGCAAACTGACCGTTCCGAAAGCGGCGGCGCCACCCCGGGCGCTGGGCGCCGAGCAGTTCGTCGAACTCGAAGAATTTTTCCTTGATGAAGAGACGGGTCTGATCGGCAAACGAGCCCACCAGCATGCGGGCATCCGCCGGCGCCACCACCGCGGCGGGATCGGTCGGCATGGGCCGGGTGTGCCAGTAGCGGATCCGCCGCTCGAAGACCGCACGCGGCGAGTAAAGCGCAGCGCGCCCGCCCAGGCACTCGGAAGGATCGATGCCCAGCGCTCGGATCAGACGATCGACCCCCGCAGGGGCCGGCTTATGCAGCGGACCGTAGTTCAGAAGGCTCAGCAGGTGAGAGACGCGGGCCGAGGTCAGGGCCCTGAAGAGCGCCGGCGCGGTCTCGCGCACCGGCGCGTAAAGCAGGTTGACCAGGCGGTCGGCAAACAGCGCTTCGTTGCGCACGCATGCCGTCTCGCGTTCGATGTACTGGTGGGGCGCAAATGGGGCCCGCATCAGACGCGCTCCTTTTCGCCGGCGGCCTGGCGCCGGCGGTCGCGCTCCAGAGTCAACAGCATCACCTGAATGGTCGTCCGCAGGGTTTCGGGGCCGGCCTTGGCGGCCAGCAGGTCGCGTTTGACAGCGGTCAGAAAATCGGGGGCGCTGCGCCCTCCCAGGAGGGCATAGAGGTCCTTGTTGAAGGTCCCTTCGCGCCACGAGGAAAAGGCGTCGATGGCCTTGAAATCGTCTTCCAGCAACCCGAAAGCCTCCTGGATCGCCTTGTTTTTGAGCGTCACCCGGTAGTAGCGTTCGGCCGCAGCGTTGAACTCGGCCCCGGAGAGTTTCAGCGGGTCGGTGGCCCCCGCCGTTTCCAGGATGCCCCCGGTGAGCTTGCGCGCCGCGCTGCGCTCCGTCGCCGCCAGGCGCGCGGCCAGATCCTCGAGCATGTCCCCGAGACCCATCTGCTGGATCAGTTCGCAGCCGTCGCAGCGGATCATCTCCACCAGGGCCTCGCAGTAGGCCTGCCGCTGGACCCGCACATAGCCTTTGTAGCGTCGGCTGAGACGGGTGTTGCGAACGGTCCCCAGAATGCGCGCGAGAAACCGGTTGCGGGTGTCCTGGCGGACGTAAAAGGTCGGAATCCCGATGGCCGCCCCGAAAAAAATCTGGCGCCGTTCGCTTTCCACGAAAGGGTCGTCGGGGATCTGGGTGTGGGTCACGTCATTCCGCAAAACATAGCCGCAGGCCAGCGCGGTCAGGAGCACCTGCAGGTCGGCAGCCGGCCCCATGTCCTCTTGAACACTGTGAAACATGCTGAAGTGCCGGCCTTCGAAGCCGGAATAGCCCATTGCAGCGAACTGGCGCAGGCGATAGATGAGATAAATCGACATGGCCGGGTCGAAGACCCCCATGGCCGCCAGGTCCTCCTTGAGGCGCCGTTCGTTGCCCAGCCGACCGTCCAGCGCCGAACTGCTCGGGGTGCTGAGCAGGGCCGCCGGGTAGTCCAGCAGGCGGAAATCGTCCACCAGGTCCCCCCGCAGGCCGAGGAAGTGTTGGATTCGCCGGTCCAGCCACTCGGGCCCGAAAGGGGTTATGGGCCGTCCGCACCAACTGAGAGAGGATTTTTTCTTCCAACGCCGCCAGAGCATCCGCAGGTGGGTGAAGTCCAGTTCGTGGGGCAGGAAGCCCAGGACCTTCTCGGGGTGAAAATCCTGAAAATCCAGCCGGTAGGGGGCCGCGCTGTAGGTGCCGACGAAAAGCGGCAGAAAATGCTCGACGATCTTGATCACCAGATCGCCCAGGTGCTTTTCGGCCGCGGGGCCGAAGCCGGGCACGCCGGCCCGCAGGAGCGCGGAGAGTTTGCGGCTGCCGATGCTGACGTGGGTCCCGTTGTTGGCCAGGCTGATGTTGGACACCTCACGATCAGGTTGCGGGTGATGATCCCGGCCTCCTTCATCTTGGCCACGGCGTTGAGCTGGCTGCGGGAGAGCACCTGGTGGCAAAGCACCATGTAGCGGTGTTTTTTTTCGCCGCAGTCCCAGCCTGAAAGGCAGGGGCTCATGAACAGGTCGCGATAGAAGCCGTCCGAGATCAGCCGATTGAGCCTTTTCTGGCGCGTGGGCGGATTGGGGGCGAAATAGACCGACACCTCCTGACCGCTTTCGGCCAGCCCGAAGCGCCGGTTGGCAAACGCCACCAGAAACTGGCCGAGCAGAAAGCGTCTGAGGGTCTCGCCGGCGATGGCCTTGCCCGGCGACGTCTGAGAATCGGCCGCCACGGGATAAAAGGAAAAGGTCTCCGGGGAAGTGTTGTCGCTTAAAAAATGCCGCATGCAGCGCTCGCCGCTGCGGCGCACCAGGGAGGACGGCGCCGTATCGCCGATGGCCTCCGCCAGGGACAGTTTGAGCAGGTAACTGACCGGCACCCGCAGACAGGCCTCGCCGTCCTGCCGCAGGAAAAAACGGTCGCTATCGCTGCGCCGCGGCCCGGGGCAGCGTTTGTCGGCCTGCAGGTCGCGCTCCAGCACCGATCGGGCATAGCCGCCCAGGCGCTCCAGGGGAAACCGCACCCAACTGTTCTCCCAGACCCCTTCGGGGTTGTCCGCCAGGTGGGCCGCCAGCTCCGACACGCTGCGCTGCGGGGCGTCCCCCGTCAGGGCCCGGCGGAGCATGTTGCGGTAGTAATTGGACTGTTCGATCGTCAGCGGCAGGTCAGCGCTTTCCCGCGAGCCGAGCACGGCGGTCTGCAGCTCGTTTTCCGAACCGAGGGTCGCATCCCGGGCGCCAAACGGCAGTGACGCGGCGAATCCAGCGGCGGATGCGGTTTCGATTTCCAGCAGGTCAGCGGCCTGACGGCAATCGAAGGGGGGGTCCGGCGCCGCTGCAACGTCCGGCACCACCCGAAGATGGGCGGTCTGTGGGCTCATCCATACCTCCTGTGGTGGGTGGACACCCCTCAGCCGTCGTGGCCGAGAGCAACGCCCCATCCGGCGCCTCTTTTGCGGTGTCGGCTGGATTGGCGGCCGCCGGCCGATATCCGCAGCAGGGCAGCGGAGGAGGCGGGTCGACGACCGCGGATCATTCGCCGTGGGGTGCAATTCCTTTCTGCCGCACCCCTTATCGGATTCGAATATTTTGACATTGTGAGCGAAAGGTGAATTTTATATAAACTTCGACCATAGCGACGTACAACCGACCGGCGCCCAGCCGGAGTGAACCGACAGCGAAGGAGGAGGGGTGTGATGGAATCCCGAATGCCGACCCGCGCGGAGGCCTTGGCGCTTCTGCAAAAATACAACCACAGCGACAGCCTGATCAAACACGCCCTGGCCGTCGAGGGGGTCATGCGCCACTTTGCCCGCATAAATGGCCAGGATGAGGAGAAGTGGGGCATCGTGGGCCTGATCCACGACCTGGACTACGAACAGTTCCCCGAAGCGCACTGCCGCAAGACCGAGGAGATCCTCACCGCCGAGGGATGGCCCGCCGAGCTCATCCGGGCGGTGGTCAGCCACGGCTGGGGCATCTGCTCGGAGGTCCGGCCCGAGTCGCAGATGGAGAAAACCCTCTATGCCGTCGACGAACTCACCGGCCTGGTGACCACCACCGCCCTGGTGCGCCCCAGCCGCAGCGTGATGGACCTGACCGCCCAATCGGTCAAGAAAAAATGGAAGGACAAACGCTTTGCCGCCGGGGTTGACCGCGCGATCATCGATCGCGGGGCGGAGATGCTGGGCATGGACCGCAGCGCGCTGATCACCGAAACCATCATGGGCATGCGGGCGGTGGCCGACACCATCGGACTCGTGGGGCAGGCGGCCAATCCATGACAGCCCGCGGCCTTAACACCGGCGCTGCAGCGCCACGTCCACCGGTTGGGGGATTTCAGAGCGGCCGTGTGCTGACGCTCGCGGTCTGCCATTTCATTCACGACGTCTATTCCAGCTTTCTGGCACCGCTGCTGCCGCTGCTGATCGAAAAGCACTCGCTGTCGCTCGCCCAGGCGGGGTTTTTGACCACCATCATGCAGGTGCCGGCCCTGCTGAACCCCTACATCGGCACCCTGGCCGACCGCATGAGCACGCGCTGGTTCATCATTCTGGCGCCCAGCCTGACGGCGGTGCCCATGAGCCTGATCGGGCTGGCGCCGTCCTACGCGGCCCTCCTGATCCTGATGTTCGTGGCCGGCGTCAGTGTGGCGATCTTCCACGTGCCCGCACCGGTGATGGTTTCCCGGCTGTCGGGGTCGCGGGTGGGTCGGGGGATGAGCTTTTTCATGACCGGTGGGGAGCTGGCCCGCTCTCTGGGGCCGCTGGCGGCGGTGGGGGCGGTATCGGTGCTGGGGTTCGAGGGCTTTTACCCGGTGATGGGGGTGGGGCTGCTGGCCTCAGTCTGGCTTTACAGCCGTTTTGCGGATGTGCCCCTCAAGATCGACGGGCATAAGCGCGCCTCGATCCGCCAGGTATGGCGAGAAACACGCTACGTGCTCCTGCCATTATCAGGGATTTTGACCACGCGGGGGTTTATGCATGCCGCCATGACGGCCTTCCTGCCGACGTTTATCCTCCAGGAAACCGGCAACCTTTGGCTGGCCGGTGCCGGCCTGACCATATTCGAGGCCGCCGGTGTGGTGGGGGTAATGGCGGCCGGCTCGCTGAGCGACGCCTTCGGCCGCCGCCGGGTGCTGCTGGTCTCGCTGATCGGGGCCCCGTTGGGCCTTTTTCTCTTCACCTGCCTCAGCGGCTGGGCCCGCGTGGCCATGCTGGTTTTCACCGGGTTCACCCTGCTGTCCACCTCGCCGGTGATGCTGGCGATCGTTCAGGAACGGGCATTCAAAAGCCCGGCGGCCGCCAACGGAATCTACATGATGATCTCTTTCATGGCCCGGTCGGCGATCGTGGTGGGGGTGGGGTGGCTGGGAGACCTGATGGGGCTTCGCAACACCTATCTGGTGGCCGCCGCCCTGGGGTTGCTGGGACTGCCCTTCGTGTGGCTGCTGCCCCGCAGTCGACGCAGCGTTGCGGCGGTGGTCAGCCTGTGACCGCCCAAGCGATATGCCGTGCCCCCTGCGGCCGCCCCTGATTCAGGCGTTGCCCGGCTGGGGCACGGGCGGCTGTCGATCGCGGGGGTCAACGGCACCCGTCGGCAACACCGGCCTCGCTTTCCATGAAGGTCTGCAGTTTTTCGATGTGGCGGTTTTCCTCGGCGATGATGGCCGCCAACTGCTCTAGCGTTGCCGGGTCCTCGATGAAGGGTTTGAGCATTTCATAGAAAAGCACGGTATCCTCTTCAAAGGCCACCGATACCGCCAGCAACTGCGTGACCGTTTGCATGCGGGTGAAATCCGCTTCTTCGAGGGAAAAGCTCTGGCCTGCGACGAGTTCGGTCAGCAGCCCCTGGTTGAGCTCTTCCAGCACCGGCGTCCGAAAGGTATCGGCCGCCGCGCGGGCCTTTTCGGCAAACCAGGCGGCATGCCGCGCCTCCTCATCGGCCATCCACTCCAGGAGCGGCACCAGCACCGGATGGGTGATGCTGCGGGCGGCCGCGCGATAGGTCGCCTCCCCGTTCTTCTCGATTTGGACGGCCAGATCCAGTATTTCTTTGATGGAAAACAAGGGTCACCTTTTTTTCAACGCTACGGGTTGGGGGTCGGTGCCGCCGGCCGGCGCTGCGATTAACCGAATTTAGCCCAAAAAGAGGCCAAATGCAAACCGCGATCGGCCCCGACAACGCCCTGGCACTCAGCCGCAAATGGACACTGCGGGCCCATGGCCGGCAGGTGGTCGTAATCAAAAAACCCCGCGAACGGGCCACCCACGGCCGGATCACCATCGACTTCGCGGGCCTGGACTGGCGGCGATTCGCCCCGCTGCTGCGAGCCCTGAGCCCGCCCGGCGCCCCGTGACGATATATGGTTTGTGTTCTCGCGGCGGTTCTGTTACCGTCCCATTTTTTTCCCGGCACGAAAAAAGCCGTGTCGGGCTTTTTTCAGCCGCCCCCGAAAGGAGACCCGCAGCATGCCAGTGGATCAGACCCCCGACATCGACTTTAGCGTTGATCGCAACAACCTCTACCTGGAAGAAGGCTTCACCGATATGAAGGTGGCCTCCATCCGGCGCATGACCCCGGTGAAACCCGACGGCTCGCCGGACCCCAGCCGCCAGACCGTTTTCATCGGCCAGACCCAGCTGATGACCCCCGACGGCCCCCTGCCGATTCAAAACCAGCTGGCGGCCGCAACCCTGGGCGAAGCGATCGCTAAATTCCCCGCTGCCATGGCCGAAGCCATGCAGCACGTGATTCAAGAGCTGCGCCGGATGGAGCAGATGCACGAGCAGCAGAAGCGCCAAGACGATTCGCGGATCATCGTGCCGGGCCGTTAAATCCGACATTCCCCCTGAACGCCTCCCACCCCGCCGGCTTCCAGCGGGGTGTTTTTTTGGTGCGCCGCAGGACGATCAGGCCAGCAGGTCCCGCCGGCGGTGTTCCAGAGCGGGCAGTTTTTGACGCACGGCCGCCACCCGCATCGCGCTCACGCGCCCGAAAACCAGGGCCGGTTCTTCACCCGCGCCGGCCACCGGCACACCGAAGGGGTCGAAGAGGGTGCTGCGGCCGCAGAAGGCAGGGCCCACCAGGTTGCAGCCGGCCACGTAACAGGTGTTTTCGATCGCCCGGGCGCGCAGCAGGGTCAGCCAGTGGTCCTCTTTCATCGCCCCCTGGTACCAGGCCGCTGAAACGATCACCAGCTGCGCCCCCTGCACGGCCAGATGGCGGAACAGCTCGGGAAAGCGCAGGTCATAGCAGATGGCGAAGCCGACCCTGATCCCGCCGACGTCGATTACCGGCGGCAGGGCCTCGCCCGGCGCCAAGATGGCGGATTCACGGACGCTCAGGGCGTCGAAAAGGTGCAGCTTGCGGTAGGCCGCGACCACCCGCCCGTGCGGCGAGAAGGTGAACACGGTGTTGAAGGCGCGGTCGGGAAGATCCGAGCCCTCCCAGCCGCCGGCAGCGACAAAGACCCGATTTTCGACCGCTATTTGGGCCAGGGAGCTCCAGAAACGCCCCCCGTCGGCCGCCGCCACCTTGGCCGGCGGGTTATCGGCCGTTGGCCGCGCCATGAACATCTCGGGTAAAACCAGCAGCCCGGCCCCGCCCGCAGCCGCCTGGCGGGCAAGTCTGCCGGCCGTTGCGAGATTTTTGGCGGGCCGCACATCGCCGCCCACCTGGGCCAGGGCAACGCTCAATTCCGCGTCCATGTCACCTCCCTTGGCTGTCGCTCGGGGGCAAACGGGCCCCCACTGCTCCCGCTGGCGCATTCACGCCGTTTTGACCAGGTAACCGCCGTCATTTTTTAAAGTCTTCCTTGCGCAGCCCCGCCTGCTTCATCTTGTTGTACAGGCCCCGCGGGTGGATCCCCGCAATCCGGGCGGTCTCGGCCATGCGGCCGCCTGATTTTTTGAGCACCATTTCCAGATACAGCCGCTCCACCTGCGCCAGCACGTCTTTCTGCACCTCGGGCAGGGTCTTGTTGAGCCATTCGGCAGCGCCCCAATTGGCGCCGGAAGGCGCCGCGGCCGGTACGGCAGGGTTGCCGTGAAAGACATTGGGCAACTCGGCCATATTGATCAGGTCGGTCTTGCACAGCAGAATGGCCCGTTCGATCACATTCATCAGTTCGCGCACGTTCCCAGGCCAGTCATAGGCGGAAAGCGCCTGAAGCGCCTGGTCGGAGAGGCCGTTGATCTCCCGCCCGATTTTGTAGCGGAAAAAGGTGATAAAACGCCGGACCATCGCAGGGATATCCTCCCTGCGGTGGCGCAGGGGCGGGATCGTGAGGGTCAACACGCTCAGGCGGTAGTAGAGATCCTGCCGGAAGTTGCCCTGGGCGACTTCCGCTTCCAGGCTGCGGTTGGTGGAGGCGATCACCCGCACATCCAGCCGGATGGTTTTTTCCCCCCCGACCGGCCGCACCTCGTAATCCTGCAGCACCCGCAGCAGCTTGGCCTGCAGGTGCAGGGGCATCTCACCGATTTCATCCAAAAAAATAGTCCCGCCGTGGGCCAGCTCAAATGCCCCCCGGCGATACCGGATGGCGCCGGTAAAAGCGCCCTGCTCGTGACCGAACAGCTCGCTTTCGAGCAGATGTTCGGGCATCGCCGCGGTGTTGACCGAAACAAACGGGCCGGCCGAACGGGGGCTTTCGGCATGAATGGCCTTGGCCAAGTGCTCTTTGCCGACGCCGGTTTCACCCAGCAGCAGGATCGGTGAATCGCTCGGAATGACCTGGTGCACCTCCTCCATGAAAAGCTGCATGGCCTGGCTCTCGGAGACGAAGTCCGAAATTTTCGGTTTTTCCAGCCCGCGGCGGTCAAACCGTCTGCGCATGATGTACTGGCGCCGGGACTCCAGGGTCGTCTCCATGGCCTCGACCATGCTCTTTTTGGAAATCCCGGCGTAGAGCACCACATCGGCCCCGGCTGCCGCCAGCTGGGCATGCTCTTCGGCCGAATCACTGTCGTGGATAATGACGGTCGTCGGGCTTTCGGGCAGCT
>JAABRJ010000151.1 GCA_011390985.1 Desulfobacteraceae bacterium | reverse complement strand
GAGAATGGTGATGCCATTGTCGGCCGGCCGCAGAAGAAGCGATTCGCTGATGACGATCACGTCACATCCACTGCAAAGCACCTTCTGCCAAACCGAGCGCAGCTGCCCGAAGGACTCCACCCGGACGTCGTACTCCGCGAGCTTGCGCTCCAGGTAACGCTGCAGGCCCCGGTCCTTGATGGCCAACCCCAAACGAATCAGCACCGCACCCTCCCCCTTTTAACGGCAACCCCGTACCGGTTTTATGATGGAATATCGCCGCCTGCTTTAAGAATCAAATTACCGCTTTTAGCCTGCCGACCGGCCGCCGGGTGGGAATCCACCCTAACACAATCCCCCTGAAAATAATAGATAAAAGACCGTCATGGGCGCCATCCGGACGTCGGGGCGGGATCTGGCCGAGGCCTGCCGTTGTTTTTAGAAAGGAATTACCGCTTTTTCATTTAATTGGTAATTCAATACTGGTTTTAGCCTCAAAAGCGATTCCGGGATGGCGCCGTTTTTCAAAAAAAACATTTTAAATCAGTTGGTTCCAATTTTTTGGACTCGGTGGCACACATTGTGCTCAGGGCTGGCAGGCCGTGTGCATTGCACAGCGGCACCCCTTTTACCCTGACATCCCGGGCGGCCCCCGGACACCGCAAACGACGCCATTTTGACCATCACGTTGCATGACACGGGAGCACACCATGATCGAAGTCAGCGTATGCCGCGACCTGAAAGAAGCCAAACGCCACTGGCAGCGCCACTGGCCCCAGCAGTGTCTCTTTGATCTCTGGCCTGTCCGGGCCTGCTTTCAAGCCGAGTTCAACAACAGCCCCTATTTTCTGATCGCCTCCCGCCAGGGCAGGTTCTGCGGCATGCTGGCCCTCAGCTGGATCGATGAGCAGCAGTGCTTCGGCCATTTTCCGGGAGAACTCTGGGGGGGCAAAACCTGGCTGGAGCAGAACAAAATCCTGGCCAGCGACCCGGCGGTGGCCAGCGCCCTGCTGAACCAGGTGCCGGCCGCGGCCAAAATCCGCTATCTGACCCAGATGCCGGGTCTGGCAGGGGCGGCAGGGGAGGCCGTCGACGAGATCGGTTACCTTTTTTACCCGGGGCAATACGACTACTGCTTCCCGGCTTACCTGCAAGGTTTTTCGGGGAAATCGCGCAAGAAAATGCGGGTCGAGCTGGACCGCCTGAAGGCCCGGGAGGTTTCCTGGCGTCATGATTGCTTTGCCGATGTCGACCGGATGTTCCGCCTGAACCTGGAAAACTTCAAGGAATATTCCTACTTCAGCGACGACCGCTTTTTGAGGGCGTTTGAGAACCTGGCGTCCTGGCTGCACGCCAACAACCTGCTGCGGGTGACCACCGTCCTGATCGGCGGCGAGGTGGCAGCGGTGGATATCGGCGCCCTCTGGGGCGCAACCTACACGGTCCTGGCCGGCGGCGCGCATCCGGATTTTGCCGGCGTCGCCAAGCTGATCAACCTTCACCATCTGGAAATGGCCTGCCGGCAGCGCTTTGCGGAAGTGGACTTTCTCTGTGGCGAATTCAACTGGAAAAACCGGTTTCACCTGACCCCGCGGCCCTTGTTTCAGATATGGAACCAGCAGGCCCTGGCCGACAGGCATGCGGCCGCGGCCGCCCCGAAGGTGGCCTGTGCCGCTTAGCCCGCGCGTCCTGGTGGTCGGTACCACACCGGACTACATCGACTGGATCCGGCAAAGCCGCCCCGACCGCGCCCTTTTTCTGACGGACCGCGTCCTGCGCCGCGGCGCGCAGGAACCCTGCCCCGCGCCCGCAGAGGAAATCCTCTGCGACCTGTCCGACCATCGCCAGGCGCGCCTCGCGCTGCAGGGCCACCTGCAGCGCGAGGCGCTGCGACCGGCAGGGGTTGCCGCCTACGATTGCGAATCCATGGAACTGGCCGCCCGGCTGGCCGGGGAATTGGGTTTGACGTACCCCTCGGTCCAGGCCATCGCCAACTGCCGCGACAAGCAGCTTTCAAAGACCCTCTGGGAGCAAAATGGCCTGCACTGCCCGAAATCCCGCCGGGTCGGGTCGGCCGCCGACGCGGTCAAATTCTCCCACGATCTGGGCGCTCCCTGCGTGCTCAAACCCATAAGCGGCAGCGGCAGCGAGCTGATCTTTCGCTGCGCGAGCGCGCGCGCCTGCGAAACCCGTTTTGAAACCATCGCCCGCGGCCTGCAGCAGCGCCGGTCAAACCGCCTCTACCAGCCCCGCAAACCGGATGCCCCGCAGATCCTGGCCGAGGAGTGGGTCGACGGCGAGGAGTTCAGCTGCGATTTTTGGGTTGAAAACGGCCGGGCAAGCATCATTCGCCTGACCCGCAAGATCCTCGCCAGCAACGGGCCTTTTGGCACCGTGCGGGGGTATTTGCTCTCCGCCGCGCTGCCCGCCGAAGTGGACCACGACAGCCTCCTCCAAACCCTTTACCGCAGCGCCGCGGCTTTAGGGTTGGAGCGGGCGATCTGCATGCTGGACTTCAAGGTTCAGGATGGACAGATCGTTCTGCTGGAGCTGGCCCCGCGCCCCGGCGGGGACTGTCTGCCTTTTCTGCTGCGCCGCTGCTGGGGCCTCGACATGCTGGGGCTGCATCTGGATTTCTGCGCCGGACGTCCAGTGGATTTCACGCCCCCGGCCGATGCCCGGCCGTGCCTGGGCTTGCGGCTGCACGCCCGGCAAAGCGGCATCCTGAAAAAGTTGGAACCGCACCTGCTGGCGCAGGATCCGCGGGTGCGCGAAATCCACCTGGCGCACAAACCCGGCGAGCGGGTCCGGATGCCACCCGCGGACTACGACTCCTGGCTCCTGGGGCACGTCATTTTCGAACCGGACGCGAGCCTCGACCCGGCCGCCCAATGCCGCACGCTTGCGGCCAAACTTGTGGTGGAAATGGCCTGATACCGATGACCGTCAACACTTCCGACCTGTTCCCGAAGTTCACGGCAACCCTGTCCCAGGCCACGCCCCGGCTGCCCCCCGGAGAGCTGCTGGCCTTTGTAAAACATCACTTCGACCGGCGGCACCTCTACCTCGGGGTGCTTGACGACCATCCCGCGCCGCTCTACCTCCAGGAGTCGGCGGTGCTCAGGCAGCGCGCGCAGCAGCTCAAGCAGGCGTTCCGGGCGGTGCTGCCGGTTGTTTCCTTCTACTATGCCGTCAAGAGCAACAACCAGCCGGACATCTCGCGAATCCTGCTGGCCTCCGAATTCGGCCTGGATGTCTCCAGCGGCCTGGAGCTGGAAATGGCGTTAAGCCTGGGGGCCCGCGACATCGTGTTCAGCGGGCCGGCGAAAACCGCAGCGGAACTTCGGCTGGCGGCCGCCCATGCCGATCGGGTGGTGATCCTGATGGACAGCTTCGGCGAACTGCAGCGGCTGGAGGCCATTGCAGCGGCAATCAACCGGCAGGTGCGCTGCGGCGTGCGCCTGACGGTGAATACCGAGGGCCTCTGGCGCAAATTCGGAATTCCCCCCGAGACCCTGCCGGCCTTTTGGCAGGAGGCCCGCCGCTGCGACCACATCCATCTCGAGGGGTTGCAGTTTCACTCCAGCTGGAACCTTTCGCCGGACAACCAGATCGCCTTCATCCGCCGGCTGGGCGGGGTGCTCGCCGACTTGCCCCCGGCGGACCGCGCCGAAATCGAATTTATCGACATTGGCGGCGGCTACTGGCCCGCCCAGGGCGAATGGCTGCAGCCGGCGGCAACCCCGCGGGGGCAGCTGCTGGCGGCGCTCGGGGAGCCGCCCGGCCCGCTCGAAACCCATCACCGTCTGCCGGCGACCCCCATTGAAGTCTTTGCCGACCGGATCGCTGCCGCGATCCACCAGCATCTTTTCAGCGCCCTCGCCTGCCGGATCTGCCTGGAACCGGGCCGCTGGGTCTGCAACGATGCGGTCCACCTGCTGATGTCGGTGGTCGACAAGAAAGCCCCCGACCTGGTGATCACCGACGCCGGCACCAACGCCGTCGGCTGGGAGCGCTTCGAAAGCGACTATTTTCCGGTCCTAAACCTAAGCCGCCCCGCGCTGGCGGAAAAGCCCTGCCACATCCTGGGCTCCCTCTGCACCCCCCACGACGTCTGGGGCTGGCTTTACTTCGGCGCCGACATCCAGCCGGGCGACATCCTCATGATTCCCACCCAGGGCGCCTACACCTACAGCCTGCGGCAAAATTTCATCAAGCCCTTGCCGGCGGTGCTCACGATCTGACGCGCCCCCCTTGGCGGCACCCGTTTGCGCGCTGTGCTTGAGCACCTTGCGCTGCATCCCTGGCAGTGCCAAAAAACTGTTGTAAAAAAACCGGATCGTAT
>JAABRJ010000150.1 GCA_011390985.1 Desulfobacteraceae bacterium | reverse complement strand
AGCGCCTTCGTCCAAAGACCGTCAAAAAGGTCAGCTGTGCACCGCGTTTTCCAGAGCGCTGGGGAACACGCGTCACCAGTTGCAGGTAAATGGCCCCATGAACCATCCGACACGACCCATGGCGAGGACCCGTTTCCGCCGTGAGGCCTTTGATTGCTTCATGCTCCTGGGATGTCTGGCGCTCGTGATCGGCTGCACGGCCCCGCAGCGCTTACAAGACCCCGCGGAGCAGGTGTTTCAGGGGGCCTGGTTCAAAATTACCTACCCGGCGGGTTTCACGCCGGCCCCCTCGCTTGCCAGCAGCACGGCCGAGGGATACGACAGCGCAGCTTTCATTTCCCCGGATGGCAGCGTGTCCTTTTATGTTTACGCCCCCCAGTGGGGCGGTGAGCCCACCGACATCGCCCTGGATCCCCTGCGCGAAACCCTGGTCTCCGAAAACCGGGCGGTCCAAGACAACCGCGAAATCCAGTGGCTGACGATCTGCGCCAAAGACGGCGGCTACTGCCGCTCCTACCAGGACACGCGCGGCCACCAAGGGTCGGTGCGAACCATCCTGGGAATCACATACCGCGACGAGGAAGCGCGGAGCCGGTATCTTCAGGATTACCTCAGATTTCGAAACTCCCTCGAGCAGTTCGCGGACTAGACCCGCCCGCCGGGATTGACCACCGCTTTCCAGACACCCAGCAGACAATGGAGGCCGGCCAATGAGAGCAACCGCCGTTCGTTTGGTACAGCAGGCCCTGGTCGCAGAGGGATACCCCCTTGGTGAGGTTGACGGCCGACTCGGCCCGAAGACCTACGGCGCCGCGACCGCGGCGCTGACAAAACGCAGCGCAGAGCTGCCGGCGGACTGGAACGACTGGCCAAACCACCGCCGCTGCGTCGCCATGCTGCAATTGCTTTGCAAGCAGCAGGAGATCGCGGTGGGCCGGATCGATGGGCTGTGGGGACCGCAGACCGAATACGCCTGTGATATGCTGCTTTATCACCGCGAACACGGCACGCTGCCGCCTCCCTTTCGGGACGAGACGCCCTTGGACGTCAACCCGAACGGTTGGCCGCGCCAGAGCGAAGCGGAGCTCATCCGGCACTACGGGGAAATCGGCAAAAACCAGACGATGCTGTCGCTTCCCTATCCCCACCGGCTGTCCTGGGACCTCAGAAAAACCGTGCAGACCTTCTCGTGCCACGAAAAAGTTCACGACAGCGCGTTGCGGGTGCTGACGCGGGTACTGGCGCACTATGGCCCGGAGCGCATCCCGGCGCTGCACCTGGACCGCTGGGGCGGCTGTCTGAATGTACGCAAAATGCGCGGCGGCACCCGATGGTCGATGCACTCTTGGGGCATCGCGATCGATTACGATACCGAGTTCAACGGGTATAATTGGGGGCGCGACCGGGCGACCCTGGCCGGACCCGAATACGACGCCTGGTGGCGCTTCTGGGAGGAGGAAGGCTGGGTCAGCCTCGGCCGCACCCGGAATTTCGACTGGATGCATGTCCAGGCAGCCAAACTCTAAGGAAAAACTTCGATGGCGACATTTGAAACCTATGACCCGGGGGATTATTACGATGAATTGATCGACGCCGACGGCCACCCCCGGCCCGGAGCCCAGCTGCTGGTGGACAAGATCGCGTCGCTGCCGCCGGGGGAACTGGCCATCCGCCAGAAAGCGGCCGAGGCCCTGCTCCTCAAAATGGGCATCACCTTCAATGTCTACGGCCGCGACGAAGGCACCGAAAAGATATTCCCCTTCGACATCATCCCCCGCATCGTTTCCGCCAGCGACTGGCAGAAGATTGAAAGCGGTCTGAAACAGCGGATCTTCGCCTTGAATGAGTTCATCCAGGACATCTACAATCAGAAGAGGATCCTGAAGGACAAGGTGGTCCCCGAAGACCTGATTCTCACCAGCCGCACCTACCGCAAAGAGTGCGAGGGCTTCACCCCGCCCCGCGGGGTCTGGTGCCATGTGACCGGCACCGACCTGGTGCGCGACCGCGACGGGCGCTTTTACGTTCTGGAAGACAACCTGCGCTGCCCCTCGGGCGTCTCGTATGTGCTGGAGAACCGGCAGGTCCTTAAGCGCACATTTCCCCAGGTGTTCGAAGCCTCCCGGGTGCGACCGGTGGACGATTACCCCACCAAGCTGCTGGAAATGCTGACGACCCTCGCCCCCGAACACGTGCAGTCGCCCACCATTGGGGTGCTGACCCCCGGCATCTACAACAGCGCCTACTTCGAGCACTCCTTTCTCTCCCAGCAGATGGGGGTGGAGCTGGTGGAGGGCCAGGACCTGGTGGTCTCCGACGGCTTCGTTCACATGCTCACCACCAAGGGTCTCAAGCGCGTGGACGTGCTTTACCGGCGGATCGACGATGATTTCATCGACCCGGCGGTCTTCCGCCCGGACTCCCTGCTGGGGGTCCGGGGGCTGGTCGGCGTCTACAAGGAGGGCCGCATCGCCCTGGCCAACGCCCCGGGCACCGGGATCGCCGACGACAAGGTGATCTACGCCTACGTGCCCGAGATCATCCGCTACTACACCGGCGCAGAGGCCATCCTGCCCAACGTGCCCACCTACATCTGCCGCAACGACCAGGACCGGGCGTATGTGCTGGCGCACCTGGATCAGCTGGTGGTCAAGGCCGCCAACGAGTCCGGCGGCTACGGGATGCTGGTGGGCCCGCATGCCACCGAAGCCGAGCGCGCCGCCTTCGCCGCCAAGATCACGGCCGAACCGCGCAACTACATGGCCCAACCGACCATTTCGCTCTCGCGGGTGCCCACCATCGTGGGCGACCGCATCGAGGGGCGCCACGTGGACCTGCGGCCCTACGTGCTCTTCGGCGAGGAGATCTACGTGCAGCCCGGCGGCCTGACCCGGGTGGCGCTGATTAAAGGGTCTCTGGTGGTCAACTCCTCCCAGGGCGGCGGAAGCAAGGACACCTGGGTGCTGTAGGCGGCGGGCTCCGGCGCGCCCGGGCGGCCCTGCCGGGCGTTTGGCAACCGCCCCAGGGCTTGTCGCGGGCCGGGAATCACCCTTTCTGGACGGGCACAAATCAGAGGAGAACTGTCGATGCTCAGCCGTGTGGCCAACGCGATCTACTGGATGTGCCGCTATATCGAACGGGCCGAAAACGTCGCCCGCTTCATCAGCGTCAACCTCAACCTGCTGCTGGACATGCCTTCGGAAAAGGGCAAGCACTGGGAGCCGCTGGTGATGATCACCGGCGACCAGGAGCTGTTCGAAAAAAATTACCCGGACTATACCCAGGCGGCGGTGAGCCGCTTTCTGACCTTTGACCGCAACTACCCCAACGCCATCCTGACCTGCCTGGCGGCGGCGCGCGAAAACGGCCGTTCGATCCGCGAGATCATCTCATCGGAGATGTGGGAGCACCTGAACACGTTTTATCTGGAGCTGGCCGACAACGGCAGCCCGGACCTGGCCCTGGCCGATCCCCACCGATTTTTCAAGATCATCCAGATGCGCAGCCACCTCTTCACCGGCCTGATGGACTCCACCATGAGCCATGGCGAGGCCTGGAACTTCGCCCGCATCGGCATGATGATCGAGCGCGCGGACAAAACCTCGCGGATCCTGGATGTCAAGTACTTCATGCTGCTGCCCCAGGCGGACCTGGTGAACAGCCCCATCGACAACATCCAGTGGACGGCGGTGCTCAAATCCGCCAGCGCCTTCGAAATGTTCCGCAAAGAGCATCACCACATCACGCCCCGCAATGTGGCCAATTTTTTGATTTTCGACGGCCAGTTTCCGCGCTCCATCCGCCACTGCATCGCCAAGGCGCAGATCTGCCTGCACCGCATCGACGGCTCACCGCTGGGATCCGCCAACAACACCGCCGAAAAGCGGCTGGGGCGCCTCAAGGCCGACCTGGAGTACACCGACATCGACGAGGTCATCGCGCATGGCATGCACGAGTTCCTGGACGGCCTGCAAACCCGGCTCAACCAGGTGGACGCCGCCATCGGCAGCACCTTCTTCAACCTCAAGCCCCTGATCGAGGCCGCCACCAACGAGCAGTAGCCTGCCGCCGCCCCCGATTCACAGAAAGGACCGCCCGTGGGAATCCATGTCGCCCTGAACCACAAGACTTCCTACCGCTACGACCGGCAGGTCGCCCTCTCGCCCCACGTCGTCCGGCTGCGACCGGCGCCCCATTGCCGGACGCCGATCCTGAGCTATTCGATGACCGTCATGCCGCAAGCCCATTTTCTCAACTGGCAGCAGGACCCGTTCAGCAACTACCTGGGGCGCCTGGTGTTTCCGCAAAAAACGACCACGTTTCAGGTGGAGGTCGATCTGGTGGCGGAGATGATCATCATCAACCCCTTCGATTTTTTTCTGGAGCCCGATGCCGAAACCTATCCCTTCGACTATGCCCCCAAGCTCAAGGCGGATCTAACGCCCTATCTGGCCGTAGAGCCGGCGGGCGCCAAGCTCACGGCCTACCTGGCGGAGGTCGACCGCAGCCCCAAACCGACCAACAATTTCCTGGTCGATCTGAACCAACAGCTGAGCCGCGACATCCGCTATCTGATCCGTATGGAACCCAATGTGCAGCCCTGCGAAGAGACCCTGGAGCTGGGCAGCGGCTCGTGCCGCGACTCGGCCTGGCTGCTGGTGAACATCCTGCGCCATCTGGGCCTGGCCGCCCGCTTCGTCTCCGGCTACCTGATCCAGCTCGCGCCGGATGTCAAATCCCTGGACGGCCCGTCCGGGCCGGAAGCCGACTTCACCGACCTGCACGCCTGGACCGAAGTTTACCTGCCCGGGGCCGGATGGGTGGGGATGGACCCCACTTCGGGGCTTTTTGCCGGCGAGGGGCACATTCCCCTGGCCTGTTCGCCGGAGCCCCAGAGCGCGGCCCCGATCACCGGCGCCCTGGACGAATGCGAGGTGGATTTCAGCCACAGCATGAGCGTGCGGCGCATTCGGGAAGCGCCCCGCTCCACGCGGCCCTACCCGGAGGAGGTCTGGACGGCCATCGTGGAACTGGGAGAGCGGGTGGACCGTGAGCTGGCGGCGGCGGATGTCCGCCTGACCATGGGCGGGGAACCCACCTTCGTCTCCATCGACGATATGGACGGCGCCCAGTGGAACACCGCGGCCCTGGGCAAGGAGAAGCAGCAGCTGGCCGAGACCCTGATCAAGCGGCTGCGCCAAAAGTGGGCCCCCGGCGGGCTGCTGCACTGCGGCCAGGGGAAATGGTACCCGGGCGAATCCTTGCCCCGCTGGGCCCTGGGGTGCTTCTGGCGCAAAGACGGCCGGCCGGTGTGGTGCGACGACCGGTGGATGGCCGACGTCTCCAAAGATTATGGTTTCGGCGTCGCCGAGGCCAGGGCCTTCATCGAAACCCTGGCCGACGCCCTGGGGGTCAGCCGGCGCTACATCCGCGAAGGCTACGAGGACATCCTGTATTACCTGCACAAGGAGCAGCGGCTGCCGATCAACGTGGACCCCAGCGACCCCCGCCTGGAAGATCCCGAGGCCCGGACGCGCATGGTGCACGCCTTTCAGCGCGGACTGGGGGCGGTGGCGGGCTACGTCCTGCCCCTGCAATACGGCTCCTGGAAAAGCGGGCCATGGCCCTTCCGGGGGGATCACATGTTCCTCCTGCCCGGCGATTCGCCTGCCGGGCTGCGGTTGCCACTGGAATCGCTGCCCTGGGTTTCCAAAGCGGACTTTCCCTACGACCACCCCCTGGACCCCATGGCCGACCGCGGGCCGCTGCCGGACCTGCACGCGGGTCAGCAGTCGCTGCAGGGACGGCCGGCGGAGAAGATCGGCGAGAGTGTCCGCACCCAGCCCAAACCCTTTGACGACCCGGCGCCGGTGCCCGGCGAATCCGCCGGCTGGGTGATCCGAACGGCCCTCTGCATTCAACCCCGCGAGGGTCGGTTGTATGTGTTCATGCCGCCGGTGACCGCCCTGGAAGGGTATTTGGAACTGGTGGCCGCCATCGAAGCCACCGCCGCCCAGACCGGGCTGCCGGTGGTGATCGAAGGCTACACGCCGCCCCACGACCCGCGCCTGGAAAGTCTCAAGATCACCCCGGACCCCGGGGTCATCGAGGTCAACATCCAGCCCATGCACAGCTGGCGGGAGCTGGTGGAGTGCACCACGACGCTTTACGAAACGGCCCGTCAGACCCGCCTGGGCACTGAAAAGTTCATGCTGGACGGCCGCCACACCGGCACCGGCGGCGGCAACCACATCATCATCGGCGGCGACACGCCGGCGGACAGCCCCTTCCTGCGACGGCCGGACCTGCTGCGCAGCTTCGTGACCTTCTGGAACAACCACCCGTCGCTCTCATTTCTTTTTTCCGGGCTCTTCATCGGCCCCACCAGCCAGCAGCCGCGCATCGACGAAGCCCGGCACGACAGCCTCTATGAACTGGAGATCGCCTTTGCCGAACTGGAGCGCCAAACGGGTCCGGACCGGCCGTGTCCGCCGTGGCTGGTGGACCGCCTGTTCCGCCACCTGCTGGTGGACGTCAGCGGCAACACCCACCGGGCCGAATTCTGCATCGACAAGCTCTACTCGCCCGACAGCGCCGCCGGAAGGCTGGGGCTGCTGGAGTTTCGCGCCTTTGAGATGCCGCCCCACGCCCGCATGAGCCTGGCCCAGCAGTTGCTGCTGCGCATCTTTGTGGCCTGGTTCTGGCAAACCCCCTATCGCCGGGACCTGGTGCGCTGGGGCACACGGCTGCATGACCGCTTCATGCTGCCCCACCCCTTGCAGGATGATTTTGCGAACGTGCTCAAAACCCTGGATCAGGCCGGTTTCCCGGTATCCATGGATTTTTTCCACCCCCATTTCGAGTTTCGCTTCCCGATTTACGGCCAAGTGGACTGCGCGGGCATGCAGATCGAGCTGCGCCAGGCCCTGGAGCCCTGGCATGTGCTGGGCGAGGAGCCCGGCGGCGGGGGGACCGCCCGCTACGTGGACTCCTCGGTGGAGCGGCTGCAGGTCAAGGTCTCCGGCATGACCGGGGAACGCCACATCGTCACCTGCAACCGGCGGCGCGTACCCCTGCAGCCGACCACCGCGGAGGGCGTGTTCGTGGCCGGCATCCGCTATCGGGCCTGGCAGCCGCCGGCTTGCCTGCACCCCACCATCGGCGTGCACACCCCCCTGACGATCGACCTCTTCGACACCTGGTCCGGCCGGTCCGTGGGCGGCTGCGCCTACCATGTGGGACATCCGGGCGGACGCCACCATGACGTTTTTCCCGTCAACGCTTACGAGGCAGAAGGCCGGCGCAACGCACGCTTCGTTGCCGGCGGGCACACCCCCGGCAGCCGCGCGACGATCCCGGCAGCCGAAACCAACCCCTGGTTCCCCTATACCCTTGATTTGCGGCGCCAGACGGGGTAAATAGACCGCCCCGGGCGCCCCACGGGGGCGCCCGCCACCCGCACCCGAGGCATCGGCTGTATGACCAAAGCAAACCTCAGCGACCCGGCCGCGCAGCGCCCCGCGCCGGCATCCATGTTCAACGCGCTGGCCTTCCCGCGCGATGCCTATTGCGAGGTGTTTGCGTCTCCGGGAAGCCCCCGTGAGCACTGGCAGCCGCTGATCGCGGCGTTGGATGCCACGCGCCCGGAGGTGCTCCAGATGCGCCAGGAGCGGGTCAAGCGCATGCGCCACGAGGACGGGGCGACCTTCAATCCCTTCGACGACCCCAGCGGGCGGGGGACCCCCTGGGCCTTGGAAATGATCCCGCTGCCCCTCACCGCAGGGGACTGGGCGGGCCTGGAGGCTGGCCTGGTGCAGCGGGCCCTTCTGCTGGAAAAGATCCTGGCCGACACCTACGGACCCCAGGACCTGATCAAGACCGGCGCGCTGCCCGCGGCGCTGGTCTTTGCCAACCCCAGTTTTCTGCGCGCCTGCCACGGCATCCAACCCGCCGGAGGCCGGTTTCTGACCTACTACGCGGCGGATCTCTACCGGGGAGCGGACGGGCGCTTCCGGGTTTTTCGGGATTACGGCGCCAACCCCGCCGGCCTGGGGTATGCCCTGGAAAACCGGATCGTCATTTCGCGGGTCTTCTCCGAGCTCTACCACAGGACCCCGATCCGCCGGCTGGCCCCTTTTTTCCAGACCTTTCACCGCAGCCTGGTCCAGCGGGCCTCCCGGCGGCGGGAGGATCCCGGCATCGTGCTGCTCTCGCCGGGGCCGGACAGCCGCATCTATTTCGAGCATGCCCTGCTCTCCCGTTACCTGGGCTACCCGCTGGTCGAAGGCCAGGACCTGACCGTGCGCAACGGCCGGCTGTTCCTCAACAAGCTGGCCGGCCTGGAGCCGGTGGAGGCCATCTTCCGCCACACCGAGGACGAGGGCAGCGATCCCTTTGCCCTGCGGCGGCAAACGGCAACCGGGGTGGCGGGGCTGATCCAGGTCTCCCGGGAGGGCAACATCGAGATCGTCAACCCCATCGGCAGCGGGTTTGTCGATACGCCGGCGCTGCCGGTTTTCCTGCCCGCGCTTTGCCGTCAGCTGATGGGTGAGGATCTGGCTTTGGAAAACCACCCGGGCTGGTGGTGCGGCACCGCCGACGGCCGCACCCACACGCTGGCGAATCTGGGGCGATTGATCGTGGGCCCGGCCATGGACCGCACGGCGGCCGCCGTTGCCCCTGACGCCCTGGCGGCGGCGGTGCAGGCCGCGCCCCACGCCTTCATGGCGCGCGACCCGCTCTATCCGGCTGCAGTCGCCGCCTGGGACGGAAGCGGGGTCAGCACCCGCTGCACCCTGTTGCGGGTCTTTGCCTGCGCAACCGCGCGGGGGTTTGAGGTCATGCCCGGCGGCCTGGCGGTCACCGCTGCGGACGTGGCGACCCTGACGGAAGACTGCCCCGAGCGGCAGCAGAGCAAAGACATCTGGGTGCTGTCCGATCAGCCGGTGGAGGCCTTCAGCCTCATGGGCGGGCTCCAGACGGTGGCCGACTTCAGGCGCGGCAGCGACCTGCCCAGCCGGGTGGCGGATCACCTGCTGTGGCTGGGCCGCTACCTGGAGCGGGCCGAGGGACTGATCCGGCTTCTGCGATCGGTTTTCCGCCGGCTGGCCGGCGAGGCCCGCCCGGGAGACATTCCCGAGCTGCCGTTTCTGTTGAACCTTCTCAGGGCGGACAACACCATTCCCCCGGCGCCGGCCGGCGATGACGGCATCCCCCTCTACCGCGAGCTGTGGGCCCATCTGAATGCCGCCCTCTACCGCAGGGATCGGCCCGAAAGCGTGGTCGCCATTCTCAAGCGGGTCCAGGAGGCGGCCCGCAATGTGCGCGACCGACTCTCGCTGGACTCCTGGCGGGTGATCAACCGCCTGGAAGGCTTTGCCGACACCCCGGCCAACGACCCGCTGGAGCTTTTAGACGACACCCTCTTTACCCTGAGCGCCTTCAGCGGTCTGGCGATGGAGAGCATGACCCGCGGCCTGGGGTGGCGCTTCATGGACATGGGGCGCCGGATGGAGCGCGCCATGAACCAGACCGGCCTGATCCGTATCGGTCTTACCCCGGTCTGCACCGAATCCGGCAGCACCCTGCAGGCCCTCTTGGAGGTCTACGACAGCATCATGACCTACCGCGCCCGCTACCGCACGGCCTTTCAGCTGGCGCCGGTGCTGGACCTGCTGCTCGTGGACGAGAGCAACCCCAAATCCCTGGCCTTCCAGTTCAGCCGGTTGGCCGACCACGTGGCGCATCTGCCCCGCCAGAGCGACCGGCGCTTCGCCAGCCCGGAGGAGCGCATGGCCCTGGAGATGCTCACCGCCGTGCGCCTGGTGGACCTCACCGGGTTAGGCTGCGCCCCAGGCAGCGCCCCCCATGCCTCATTGGCGGCCTTCCTCGAAGCCATGGAGAAGCGCCTCAAGGAATTCGCCCAGCAGATCAGCGCCCACTACCTCAGCCGGGTGCCGACAACGCCCCATTTCTCCACGCTCATCCGTGACCGCCAGCCATGAAATACCGCATCACCCACAAAACCGCCTACCGCTATTCGGAGCCGGCTTCCCTCTCTCAGAACGAGCTGTTTCTGCATCCCCGGGAAACCGACACCCAGCGGGTGGTCCAGAACCGACTGGCCATCGTTCCCGAGCCCCAATACCTGCACCGCCGGACGGACTACTTCGGCAACATCGCATACGTCTTCATGGTGCAGCAGCCTCATGACGAGCTGACCATGACCGCCACCAGCATTGTGGAAACGCACCTGCCGGTCACACCCGCACCGGCAGGCACCCCTCCCTGGGAAGACGTGATGCGGCGGTTGGCCGCGCATGCGCATCCGGCGGAACTGGCGGCCTGCCAGTTCGTTTTTGGCAGCCCGCTGGCCGCGGTCGCCCCCGGCGCCTTGGCCTATGCGCGGCCCTCCTTTCCTCCGGGGACGCCGGTCCTGGCGGGAGCCATGGCCCTGATGCAACGGATCTTCACGGAATTCACCTACGACCGGTCGGCCACGACCGTGGACACCACCGTGGACCAGGTGCTGGCAACCCGCAAAGGAGTATGCCAGGATTTCGCCCACTTGGCCATCGGCTGCCTGCGGGCCCTGGGGCTGGCGGCCCGCTACGTCAGCGGCTACCTGGAAACCAAACCGCCGCCTGGAAAACCGAAGCTGATCGGCGCGGACGCCTCCCACGCCTGGGTCTCCCTGTTCGTGCCGAATGCCGGCTGGGTGGACCTGGACCCCACCAACAACCAGGTCGCCGGTGAAAACCACATCACCCTCGCCTGGGGGCGCGATTACGGCGACGTCACCCCGGTGAAAGGGGTGGTGATGGGCGGCGGCGTACACATGCTGTCCGTGCTGCTGGATGTGGCGCCGCAGACGTGACCGCAAAGGCCGCTGCAACCCCGGGCGCGGCTGCAGATGGCGCCGCGACCGAAATCCGCTGCAAGCCGCCAAGTTCAGAATCATGAACCTGAATAATTTTTAATTTCAGCTACTTGAAAAAGCAAATGGCCGTGCGGGGTTTCGGGTTCAAATTATTGAACCGGCGCCTTTTATGTAAATTTACAACTAATTCAGTATGTTGAATGGTTTTTGATCGAAACTGGGTAAAAATTTTGAACTTTCGCCTGTCGCGCCGGGTGAATCTTTTGGGACCCGCTGAGACCGGCCATGATTTAATATCAATTTATAACCATTTTAAATTATTATGTTTTAATCTATTTTAAACGAAAATT
>JAABRJ010000149.1 GCA_011390985.1 Desulfobacteraceae bacterium | reverse complement strand
ACCTAATAATCTTCACCTTTTCTCCTCCTTAACGGCCGATTGACCACCTATCAATCGGCCGTTTCCTTTTGTGCCTCCGGGAAACATCCAAAGCACCCCTCGCCCCCGGCAGACGACGGCATCACAAAACCGCACGGGCATGCGCACCCCCTCAAAAATCAAGTCCCCATTTCTGCCGAAGTCCTCACCGCCTGTCAAACACATCCAAATTTCACTCATCCGCCCCGCGGCATTTGCCGATATGTAAAACACCCTGGCGAGGGCCTTGGCGATGGGGCTTGGGGGACCGCCTCGGCGAACGGCTGTCAAGCCAATTTTTACCCCAGCATCATAGTGTGTTGACCTTGGCATCGATACCCAATCACCTTCCCGGCATGCTCTTTCCAGCAATAACCAGGTTTCTATCTTCAACTGCGCGTGCGCGGGTCTGATTCATGTCCAGAGCGTCCCACCGCATTTTGATCGGCTTTGGCCTCCTGCTGGTAGTGATCTGGCTGGCCGCGCTGGGCGCGCTGGTCGCCCGGGAACTGCTGTCGTCTGCGCTGGAAGCGAAATACCTCGCCAAGACAGCCCGGAAGATGACCTGGCAAGTCCTGCCGGGGCCGTCGGCCT
>JAABRJ010000148.1 GCA_011390985.1 Desulfobacteraceae bacterium | reverse complement strand
TTTTTCATCGATGCAGGATTTCGTCGGCCAGCGCAAAATAGCTTCTGGCCCCTGCCGAGGCGGCGTCATACAGAAGGATCGGCTTCCCGAAACTCGGCGCCTCCCCCAAGCGCACGTTGCGGGGAATCTGGGCCCGAAAGACCAGCTCGGGAAAAAACTTTCCCGCGTTTTCGGCGACCTGGTGGGACAGATTCGTGCGCGTGTCGAACATGGTCAGCAGGATGCCCGCGATGGAAAGCCTCGGGTTGAGCCTGTTTTGAATGCGCTTGATGGTCTGCAGCAGCTGCCCCAGGCCTTCGAGAGCGTAATATTCACACTGCAGGGGGATCAGCATGGCATCCGCCGCCGTCATGGCGTTAACCGTCAACAGGCTGAGAGAGGGGGGGCAGTCCAGAATGATGAAATCATAGGCCGCCTGAAGCCCGGCCAGCAGATTTTTGAGGGTCTGCTCGCGGCCGGATGTCGCCATCATCTCCACCTCGAAGCCGATGAGCTCCAGCCGGGAGGGAATCACCTTGAGGGTCTCGATTTCCGTATCCAGCACCAGGTGTTCGGCGCTGACCTGACCGATCATGCCGTGGTAGAGCGAGTGCTGGATAGCGGCTTTGTCGATGCCGACACCACTGGTGGCATTGGCCTGGGGGTCGCAGTCCACCAGCAGGGTGCGTTTCCCGGAAACCGCCAGGGCCGCCGCAAGATTGATGGCCGTGGTGGTTTTGCCGACGCCGCCCTTTTGGTTTGCGATACAGATGGTGTGCGCCATAGTGCTTGAGCTTCTAACACAAAAGCGGCCCTTTGAAAAGCGTCTCCGCAGGCCGCGACCAATCCTGAGCGCTTGAATTTTCGCCAGTCCGCCCCTATAATCGGAAAATAAAGATGCGAACTGCCGGCCGTATCCAGGCGCCCCCGCTGTTCGCGCCGCACCCCAGGAGCCCCATGAACCCATTTTCCAAAGCCGTCGCACTGATCCTGGCCGGATTCCTTCTGGCCTTTTGCCGGCCACCGCTGCCTGCCCACGCCATCACCATCCAGGAAGAGGAGCAGATGTCCCGAGAGTTCCTCAAGGTGGTGGGGGACCATTTCGAGATCATCACCGATTCCATGGCAAACGCCTATGTCCGCGATGTAGGCGCCAGGGTGCTGGCAGTGTTGCCCTCGCAACCGTTCAACTACCAGTTCCATATCATCCGCGAAGATGTCTACAACGCTTTCGCCACACCCGCAGGCCACATATTCATCAACAGCGGCCTGATCGCGGCAATGGAAAACGAACAGGAACTGGCCGGGATTCTGGGCCACGAAATCGCCCACGTGGTCTGCCGCCATATTTCGCAGAAGATCGAACGCAGCAAGAAAGTCCAGCTCGCCACGCTGGCGGGGGTGGCTGCAGGCATTTTTCTGGGAGTCGGCGGGGGCGGTTCGGCCGCGAGCGCCCTGACGGTCGGCTCCATGGCGGCCGGCCAGTCGGCCATGCTGGCCTACAGCCGCGAAGACGAAATCCAGGCCGACCAGATCGGCCTCGAATTTCTCAACGAGGCGGGCTACAGCGGTCAGGGAATCATCGACGTCCTAAAAAAAATGCGCTCCAAGCAGTGGTACGACAGCCGGCAGGTCCCCAACTACCTCATGACCCACCCGGCCACGGAAGACCGCATCGCCTATGTCGACAGATGGGTGGCGCACCAGGAACCCGGCGCCTCCTTCAAACCGGCGGACCCCTATCTCTTTCGACGGACTCAGGCACGTCTGATCGCTGTTCACGGCGACGCAGAGATCGCCTTGAAGCGCTTTGAAGCGGACCTGGCCGCCCACCCGGGTGACCCGGTCGCCCACTATGGCTACGGCCTGATCCTGGCCCGCACCGGCAACCGCCGCGAGGCGATCGCCCAGCTGCGCGCGGCACTGACCCGCAGGGCCCTCGACCCCTACGTGCTGCGGGATTTGGGCGGCGTCTATTTTCAGGACGGTCAGTACGACCAAGCACTGAAAATTTTGCAAGGCAGCGCCGACATCCTGCCTGACGACCCCGAGGTGCGGATCCTCCTCGGCCGGACCCAGCTGGAAATGGACCGCCTGGCCGATGCCGTCACGACCTTCGAGGCCCTGCTGACCCTGACGACTGAAGACCCGCAAGTCTACTATTACTTGGGGCAAGCCTACGGCAAACTTGAAAAAATGGGCGACGCCCACTACAACCTCGGAGTTTACTACAACCGGATAAAAAAACACGAAAATGCCATTTTTCACCTTGAAAAGGCCCAGGAAACCATCAATGACCCGGAAAAAGCCGAACAGATCGCAACCCTGCTGAAGGCCAGCAGGAAGTCGGCCCTCAAAACCAAACAAACGGTCGAGCGCACCCGGTAGCAGCGCTCAGGGCAAGCGAATACAGGCGGCAGAGAAGATGCGGGGTCGGGGGCCGGGACCGGCATGGGACGCGGGGGCCTCAGCCCCGGGCGCTAACGCGGAAGGGGTCAGCCGTTGCGGTCGAAGCGCGCGAACTGCATGGTAAAGGTTCCCCGCCCCTGGGTGGCCGATCGCAGGGCGGTGGAGTAGCCGAACATCCGCGAGAGCGGGACCGTGGCCCGGATTTCCTGAAGACCGCTCTTGGGCCCGATGGATTCGATTTTCCCGCTGCGGGCGTTGATATCCCCGATGACCTCCCCCAGAAAAGCGTCCGGCGCGTAAACCTCCACATTCATGATCGGCTCCAGCAGAAACGCGCCGCCCTTTTCGATGGCATCCTTGCAGGCCATCGACGCACTGACGGTAAAGGCCAGCTCCGTTCCCAACGACTCCCTGGAACCGGCCCCGGTCAGCACGGCCTCCACATCCACCACCGGGTAGCCCAGCAGCGTGCCACTCTCCAGGGCCTCCAGGACGCCCTTCTGGGCCGCGGCCAGAAAAGCCGCCGGCAGCGCATCGGCGCTGAGTTCGCAACGATATCGGTTGCCCGTGCCGCGCGGCAGGGGCTGCAGTTTCAGGTTCACCTCCGCGTAGTGACGCTGGCCGCCGACCTCGCGGTCGAATAGCGCCGACCCGATCGCCTTGTTTTCAATCGTCTCCCGGTAGACCACCTGGGGTTTGCCCACCGTGACGCGCGTATTGAACTCGCGCTGCATGCGGCTGATGATGATCTCCAGGTGCAGCTCGCCCATGCCCGAGAGGATGGTCTGACCGGTGTCCTCGTCCTGCCGAACCCGCAGGGTGGGGTCTTCGGCCATGAACTTTTCGAGGACCTCTTCGAATTTTTCCTGGTCGGCGTGAGTCTTGGGCTCCACCGCGATGGAGATCACCGGCTCGTAGAATTCGATTTTTTCCAGCAGCACGGGATGGTCTTTGTGGCACAAGGTCTCACCGGTGGAGGATTCCTTGAGGCCCACAACCCCCACGATGCTGCCGGCCCCGGCCGCATCGACCCGCTCACGCTTGTTGGCATGCATCAGCATGATCCGGGAAAGCTTCTCCTTGGTGTTGCGCGAGGCGTTGTAGACCTCGGTACCGGCGATGAGCTTACCGCTGTAAATCCGAACAAAGGAGAGCTTGCGCCCCTCGATCATCGAGACCTTGAAGATCAGAGCCGCCAGCGGTGCCGTTTCCCAGGGGGGACAGGGGATCACCTCGCCGGTTTCGGGATGGTGGCCGGCGATCGGCGGAACATCCGCCGGACTGGGCAAGAGGCCCACGATGGCATCGATCAGCGGCTGCACGCCCTTGTTTTTCAGCGCGCTGCCGCACAGCACGGGCACCAGTTTCAACCCGATCGTCGCCCGCCGGATGGCCGCCACCAGGGCGGCATTGTCGATGGGTTCCTCACCCAGGTAGAGTTCCATGATGGCATCGTCGTTTTCGGCCACCGTTTCGATCAGCTGCTCGCGGGCGGCTTCGGCCGCTTCGCGGTGCTCGGGGGCAATCGCGCTGTAGGCATACTTTTCGCCGGCAGACGACTCATCCCAGGCAATCTGCTCCATCCGGATCAGATCGATGACCCCCGAAAAGGCGTCCTCGGCCCCTGCCGGCAGCTGGATAACCAAGGGCCTGGCCCCCAGCCGGGTCTTCATCATCTCCACGGTGCGCTCGAAACTGGCGCCGATGCGGTCCATCTTGTTGACAAAGGCGATCTTGGGGACGCGGTATTTGTCCGCCTGCCGCCAGACCGTTTCGGATTGGGGCTCGACCCCGCCCACCGCACAGAAAACCCCGATGGCCCCATCGAGAACCCGCAGCGAGCGCTCCACCTCGATGGTGAAATCCACGTGCCCGGGCGTGTCGATGAGGTGGATTTCATTGTCTCGCCAGTCGCAGCTGGTCACCGCCGAGGTAATGGTGATGCCGCGCTCCTGTTCATCCACCATCCAGTCCATGACGGCCTCCCCGTCATGCACCTCCCCGAGCTTGTGGGAACGACCGGTATAGAACAGAATGCGCTCGCTGACGGTGGTTTTACCGGCGTCAATGTGAGCGATGATACCGATATTGCGAACCTGGTTGATGCGTGTTTTTTTCATTATCTTATCAGCAGCATGTCAGCATTAAGCGGGTCTTCCAGGGCAATATGGCCCGCAAGGGTCGAGACCTCGCGCCCCTCGATCAGAATCTTAACCGCGGCGACTTCAGGCAGATTCAAAATCAGCGTGTTGACGACGGCGTAAACGGTCAACAACTCGCCGCGTACCCCCCCAGGGTGATGCGCCCGAACGGCGTCCGAAAAATCGACGGTGGCGGTTTCATCGGGCGTGAGGAAAAGGGCCCGCAACTCGGATTCCGGCGGGAGGGTGGGCAGGCCGCCGTGGCGCGGACCGCGGATCAGCTCGGTCACCAGCCAATGGGCCCGCTGGCAGGCATCTGCCTGGCGGGGCATCACCCGCGCCTCCGCCGCCAGCAGCAGGCCACTGCGATCGGCGAAATACAGCTGCGCGACCGCTTCGACCTCAATCGACGGCCGCGGTTCAGGGTCTCCGGCCGCGGTGGGCCCCCCTTGAGCAGCCCAAACCGGTGTCTGCCCGGCAAGCGGCCACGCCGCTGCCGCCAACAGGAGTGCCAGAGCGGTTATCAGCTGATTGGGTTTGGCCGGCTTCATGACGCGGGGGCTTTCCTCTCGGCGGCGGTGCTGACCGACCGGCTGGTCAGACGGCGGCCTGCCGCCCGTCAAAACAGACGATCAACCGGACAGCGGCGGCCGGACCAGCCCAACAGCCTCCCGGGGCTTTGCACAGGTCCGCAGCACGGCCCTGGAGATCCGCATAATTAGGCCAATCCGACCCCGATGTCAAGCCAAGACGGGACCTGCAGCTTAGCGCGAAGCGGGTTTGAACCTTTTCAGGAGCCTTGACATTCACGCTGCGGCAGACTAATTTAACCCTTCAATTCTGCCGGGAAGGACGGAGGGCGGTGAAAGTGCTCCGGATCCAAGCCCGGCCCTCAGACGGCCCTGCCGTTTACCACCTGGGAGATTTTCCATGAAACCAAGCGCACTGACTGCCGGACTGTTGAGCTTAACCCTGCTGTTGACCCTTGCCGCCTGCAGCTCCCAATCGACGCAGGCTCAGAAAGGCACGGGCGCCGGCGTGCTGATCGGCGCGGCGGCCGGCGCCGGCCTGGGCCAGGCCATCGGGCGCAACACCCAAGGCACCCTGATCGGCGCCGCCATCGGGGCAGCGGTCGGCGGGCTGGCCGGCCACCAGATCGGCGCCTACATGGACCGCCAGGAGGCGGACCTGCGCAACGCCATGGCGCAGTCCGACGCGGTCAGTCTGGCCCGGAGCCAGGATGTTCTGACGGCGACCTTCAAAGGCGATGTGATGTTCGATTTCGACTCCGCAGCCCTCAAACCGGGCGGCTACGCCGAGCTCGACCGGGTGGCGGGTGTATTGAACAAATATCCCCAGACCACCATCCGGGTCGAGGGCCACACCGACACCCAGGGCGCTGAAGCCTACAACCAGCAGCTCTCGGAGCGACGCGCGGAAGCCGTCAAAAACGCCCTGATTCAGCGCAACGTCAACCCGGAGCGTATCCAGGCGATCGGCTACGGCGAATCCATGCCGATTTCATCCAGCCATGACATGAACCGGCGGGTTAGCATCGTTATCGTGCCGATTCAAGCGGGCTAAGGGGGCTTATCGCCGCCTGGTTTTCAGCGCGGCAGCCCACTGGGGTGCATTTCTGCCTGCCGCAGTTTTTTTTGGGATGTCTTCCGTTTGAGCAGCCGATGATGGCGTCTTTGCAAGACCGCCCTTATTTTTTCGACAGTGGCCTGCGCTTTGGGTGCATGGGATGCGGCCGCTGCTGCAGCGGGGAGCCGGGCACCGTTTATGTGGCCGCCATGGAAGTAGGCCCGATCGCCGCTTACCTCGGCCTGCCGGCAGCCGACCTGATCGCCGACAGCCTCTATCCCTTCCGGGACAGCTACAGCATCCGCGAAAAAGCTTCAGGAGACTGCCTTTTCTTTCACGGGGGATGCCGCATCTACCCGGTCCGGCCCCGCCAGTGCCGCACCTACCCCTTCTGGTTCAGCAACCTGCGCTCGCGCTACAATTGGAAACAGGCCGCAGCCGAATGCCCCGGCATCGGCCAGGGACCACTGTACACCCGGGAAGAGATCCTCGCGATTGCCCGGGAAACCTTTTGACCGCCTTTCAGCCGGACGGCAGTCCACCAAGCGCGCCCTGCGACCCGCGCAACCTGCGGTGTGAGGCGCCCTGAGATTTAATCGCAGCCATTGCGGGACCCACCGCAAAGCAAGCGGCGCAGGCGCTTTTGGCCGCCGTCAGATTTCATCCCCCCTGATAAAGGCACATTTTCGATCGAGGAGAAAGGTGGCAGGCACCGCGTGTGGGTAAAAAAGCGACATCCTTCCGCAGACGGCTGACCAAACGGCTCGCGGTCCTTCTGCTGGCGCTTACGGCGGCCGCCATCGCCGGCGTCGCCGTTTACGCCCGCCATCTTGCGGTCCAGATCGACGGCCGCTTCTCCTCCCGGCGCTGGCAGATTCCCTCCACCGTCTATTCCGATTCGACGCTCCTTTTTCCCGGCCAAGGCCGCAACCACGACCTTTTTCTCGCCAAACTGGAGGCCCTGGGCTACCGGCGCGTCAACCAGTCCCCGGCTCTCGGGGAATACCGCCTTCGCCCTGGCCGCCTGGAAATCTTCCTGCACGATCTGAAAACCCCCAGTCAAACCCGCAGCGGGTTTCCGGTCCAGATCAGCCTTGACCCAAACCGGATTCGCACCATCACCGACCAGCGTTCGGGGCGCGCACTGCCACTGCTGGAGCTGGAGCCTGAAAAAATCGGGCTCTTCTTCGGCGCCGCCCGCGAGCAGCGCAAGCTGGTGGCCATCGCCCAGGTGCCCCGCCCCCTGATCCAGGCCGTCCTGGCCGCGGAGGACAACCGCTTTTACGACCACCACGGGGTCGACCCGCGCGGGCTGCTGCGCGCCCTGTGGGCCAACCTGCGCGCCGGCGGCATCCGTCAGGGCGGCTCGACCATCACCCAGCAGCTCAGCAAGAATTATTTCCTGACCCCGGAAAGGACCCTGAGCCGAAAGTTCAAGGAACTCCTGATGGCCTTGGTCATCGACGCCCGCTACGCCAAGGATGAAATTCTGGAGATCTACCTCAACGAGATCTACCTCGGGCAGAAGGGATCGGTATCAATCAACGGCATCGGCGAGGCGGCTGATTTTTATTTCGGCAAGCCGGTGGAGGCCCTCTCGCTCACCGAAGGGGCGGCCCTGGCGGGTCTGATCAAGGCCCCGAACCTCCATTCCCCCTACCAGGACCCCGATCGCTGCCGCAACCGGCGTGACGGCGTTTTAAGGGCCATGGCCAAAAACGGCTGGCTGACCGAGGAGCAGCTGCACGCAGCCCTGGAAAAACCTGTCACCCCGGCAGGGTTCCGCACCTATCACCGCAAGGCCCCCTACTTCATGGATTACCTTTCCGAGCAACTGGGGGCGCTCTATTCGCCCGAAGCCTTGGCCAGCATGGGCATGTCGATTTACACCAGTCTGGACACCCAGATCCAATCCGCGGCCGAGACCGCTCTCCTGCGGGGCCTGGCACGCCTGGAAAAAACCCCCCGCCTGCGCGCACAGCTCTCGCCGGCAAACAGACTCCAGGGCGCCGTGATCGTGATGCAGCCCAAGACCGGCCACATCCTGGCCATGGTGGGGGGGCGGGATTATGCTGAAAGCCAGTTCAATCGCGCCAGCCAGGCCCGCCGCCAGCCCGGCAGCACCTTCAAGCCCTTTGTATTCCTGGCCGGCCTGGAGCGCTTCACGCCGGCCTCACGCCTGTCCAACCGCCCCCAGGTGTATGAAATCGACGGCCAGCGCTGGGAGCCGCAGAACTTCGAACGCGAAACCGTTCCAGAAATCAGCTTGCGCCAGGCCCTGGCACACTCCGCCAACCGGGCGACAGTCTACCTGGCCATGCAGACCGGCCTGGACGCGGTGGTGGCCACCGCCGAGCACTTCCAGTTCTCGACCCGCCTTCGCCCCCTGCCCTCCATCGCCCTGGGCGCCTTCGAGGTGATTCCCCTGGAGCTGGCCAGGGCCTACTGCACCTTTGCGGCCGGCGGGCTGGAACCCTATCCGCTTTCGCTCAAGGCGGTGGTCAACGAAGCGGGCGAGGTCCTGGAACGGCGGCACCTGAAAATTGAGCGCGTCATCAGCCCGGCGGCGGCGTTTATCATGAATTCGCTGCTGACCAGTGTCGTGACCGAGGGAACAGCCGCTTCCCTGGCGCAGCGGGGAATCGGGTTTCCGGCCGCCGGCAAAACCGGCACCACCAACGATTGGCGGGATGCCTGGTTTGTGGGCTACACGCCTGACCTTCTGGCGCTGGTCTGGGTGGGGTTCGATGACGGCGCCGGCATCCACGCATCGGGAGCTTCGGCGGCCCTGCCGATCTGGGCCGATCTGCTCAAAGCCGTCCCCCAGACGGTCTCCGGCACCTGGTTCAGACCCCCCCCGGGGGTCGTCCAGCGGATGGTCTGCAGCCAATCCGGGCAATTGGCGCTGAAAGCCTGCCCCAGCCCGATGGCGGAATACTTCATGGAAAACAATGCGCCCGCGGCACCATGCCCCCTGCACGGGCGCCGCAACCCCTTCAGGGAGTTCTTCGATGACGTTCAAAACCGCCTTCATCACAAATAGCCTGCGCTGCGCTCTGGCGGCGTTCATGGCGGCGCTGTTGCTGACCGCCTGCCAGAAGCCGATGGTGGTCTATACGCCCACCGACCGGCCGGCTGCGCCGCCGCGCCCTGAAATCAGGGTCCCGGAGCCGCCACCGCGACCGCCGCCGCCACCCACACCTCAGCAGGCCGCTGCGCGCCAGCTGACCGAAGAAGGACGCGAACTGCTGGGCGCCGATCGGGCCGACGACGCCATCACGGTCCTGGAGCGGGCCCTCAGCCTCGACGCGGAAAACGGACGCAATTACTATTTTCTTGGCGAGGCTTGGCTGCGGAAGCGGAATTTTGAACAGGCCAGGGAGTTCAACCGTCTGGCCGAATTGTACTTCCGGGACAACCCCGAGTGGCTGAGGTCGGTGGCGCGCCAGCGAGGCCGGATCGATGCCGGCGGTCAATGAAAACGCTAAAAAAAGTTCGGGATGGGGTGGGGGGTAGCCCCCTGAACGGCCCGCGCAGAGCGCTGAATTTTAGGGAACCGTCAGGTTTCGTTCATGAAATCCTGGAATAGCGGGTCGATCGAATCCATTTCGATCGCACCCGGGTTTTCCAGTGAGAGCATCTGGTTGGCCTCGCGCAGTTTGCTGAGCAGACCGTAGATCATCAGCATGAGGAGCTTGTTGCCGCCGACGGGATGCTCCTTGATGAAGGTCATCATGTTCTTGCGGTCGATCTTCAGCAAGGCGCTGTCGACGGCCACCAGTGCGTCAGCAGTTCGCTTGACCGTCATGAAGACCCCGGCTTCACCGAAAACCTCGCCCGCAGAGACGGCGCTGACGCTGACACGGGTGCCGCTGGCCTTGCGAAAGGAGAGATCCACCTGTCCCTGGATCAGGGCATAGACCGCCAGGCTGTCGTCTCCCTGAGAGAACAGTTTTTCACCGGCGGGCAATCGAAGCAGGTCGGAGAGCCCCAGCATGCGGGTGAGTTCCACGTCGGTGAGGTAGGAAAAGATAAGTATTTTGCGGATCAGCGGCATGAGGGCTGCCAGATCTCCGGCAACGGCCATTGGATGAACTCCCTGGGTGATGAGGCACTCGGCTTGGGGGACCGGCTCACACAACGACGGCCGTTCCCCGGCCTTCGGCCAAGTCGTGGGCCTGGGCAGCCGTAA
>JAABRJ010000147.1 GCA_011390985.1 Desulfobacteraceae bacterium | reverse complement strand
CAGCCGTAATCGCCATGACATTGACGACATTCTCCATATCGGTTCCCCGCTGAAGAACATTGAAGGGTTTGCTGATGCCCATCAAAAGGGGCCCGACCGCCTTGGCGCCGTTTAGCCGCTCCAACAGTTTATAGGCTATGTTGCCCGCCGCCAGGTCCGGAAATATCAGCACGTTGGCGGCCTCCGCCAGCTGGCTGAAGGGAAATTCGCCCCTCAGGATGTCGCTCACCACGGCGGTATCGGCCTGCATTTCGCCGTCGATGATCAGCCCCGGGCGACGTTTGCGCGCCAGCGCGACTGCCGCCGCGACCCGCAGGGCATCCGGTTCCCGCACACTGCCGAAGTTGGAAAAGGAGAGCATCGCAACCCGCGGCCGGAGGTCGAAAAATTCCGCCATTTCCGCCGTCATGACGGCGATTTCGGCCAAGTCGGCGGCGTCCGGGTGAATGTTCACGGTGGTATCGGCAAACAGCAGGGACCGGTCACGGGTGATCATCAGATAAACGCCCGACACTTTGGCCACCCCCGCCCGGCGGGGAATCACCTGCAGCACCGGCCGAATCGCCTCCGGGTAAGAGCGCACGATCCCGTGCACCTGCCCGTCGACTAGCCCTTCAAGCACCAGCATCGCCCCGAAAACATAGCGGCTGCGCAGCCGCCGGCGGGTGTGGGCCAGCGACCACCCCTTGCGGCCGCGGGCCGCAAACAGTTTGGCCACAAAAGAGTCATAAAGCGGGCTGTGGAGATTGTCGATGATCTCGATGCCGTCCAGAGACAGCTGCAGCTCGGCCGCCAGGCTTCTGATTTCGGGTTCGTTTCCCAGCAGGACCGGGCGGGCGATATTTTCCTTGGCGGCGTGATGGGCGGCCCGCAGAATGACCGGGTGGTTGCCCTCGGGCAGAACGATCCGCTTGGGGGCCTGTTGGGCGCGGGTGATGACCTTGCGCAGGATCTCGCGCTCGGGCCCCAGCAGGGTCTCCAGACGGTTCACATAGACGCTGCGGCCGGGAAGGGACACGCGCGCCACGCCGGATTCCACCGCGGCGGCGGCCACGGCCGGCACGACGCTCAGCAGGACCCGGGAGTCCAGCGGCTTGGGGATGATGTAGTCCGGCCCGAACCGGATCGGCCGCCCACCGTAGGCCCGGATGACGCTGTCGGGCACGTCTTCGCGCGCAAGCGCCGACAGGGCCATGACAGCCGCGATTTTCATTTTATCGTTGATCGCAGTTGCCCGGACGTCCAGAGCGCCTCTGAAAATGTAGGGGAAACCCAGGACATTGTTCACCTGGTTGGGGGTGTCCGATCGGCCGGTGGCCACCACCGCATCCGGCCGCAGCGCCTTGGCCTCCTCGTAATCGATTTCGGATTCGGGGTTGGCCAGCGCAAACACAACCGGCCTGGGAGCCATGGCGGCCAGCATTTCCGCGGTAAAGGCGCCCTTCACCGAAAGTCCCACCAGCACGTCGGCACCACGGACGGCATCGAGCAGTGTCCGGGCCGCAGTGTCGGCCGCAAACGCCGCCTTGTAACGGTTCATGCCCTCGGTGCGCCCCGCGTGAATCACCCCCCGCGAGTCCACTATCAGGAGATTGGCCTTCTGGACCCCCAGCTGGCAGTACATCCGGGCGCAGGCAAGGGCCGCAGCGCCGGCGCCGTTGATCACCAGCCGGATATCCGCCATGCGCCGCCCGGTCAGGTGACAGGCATTGAGCAGGGCGGCCCCGGAGATGATCGCGGTCCCGTGCTGGTCGTCGTGAAACACCGGGATCTGCATGCGGGCCTGGAGTTGTTCCTCGATGTAGAAGCACTCCGGCGCCCGGATGTCCTCGAGATTGATGCCGCCGAAGGTCGGCTCCAGGCGCGCCACGGTCGCAATGAATTCATCCGGGTCGGGGG
>JAABRJ010000146.1 GCA_011390985.1 Desulfobacteraceae bacterium | reverse complement strand
ACGTCCAGGTTGGCAAAGCGTTTAAAAAGAACGGCCTTGCCCTCCATCACCGGTTTTCCCGCCAGTGGTCCGATATTGCCCAAACCGAGAACCGCCGAGCCGTTGGTGATGACCCCCACCAGGTTGCCGCGGGCGGTGTATTCGTAGGAAGCGTCCGGGTTTTTCGCAATTTCAAGGCAGGGCACGGCCACCCCGGGGGTGTAGGCCAGGCTGAGGTCGGCCTGGGACAGCGTCGGCTTCGTGGGGACCACTTCGATCTTTCCGGGGCGCGGCTCCCGGTGATAGCGCAGAGCTTCTTTTTCGAAAAGCATTTAAGCCTCCTGAAGCGCGCCCATCCATGCTGGGGCCATAAGAAGAGGTTAACCCACCGGGGGTTTTGCGGTCAAAAAATGCGGCTTTTTGACCACAGCCAAAGAAATGGACAAGTTAGGGGCGGGCCGGGAGCGGCTGCCGATGATGACAACCGCCCGCCCACATCGCCACCAGGACATGGCTGTGCCCTCACCTCTTTTGACCTGCGGTTGCCCGGCTCCCATCAGCATCCGCCAGGCTGTCACCCGCACCCGGCGCCGGCCGGACGATGATCTCGGCGGACCGGCGATTGTCGAGAAAGCGCCGCGCCAGCTCCGATAATTCCGCCACCGTGATGGACTGGTAGTCGCGGGTCAGGCTGCGGCTCCAGTCCAACTGCTGAGGGTAGCGGGCAGAACCGGTGAGCACCCGATCCAGCCAGTAGTCGTTGGTCCGCTGCATCTCCCGGAGGCTGGTCAGGATCGGCTCCAACGCTCGCCGGCATTCGTCGGCCGCGACCCCGTCGCGCGCCAGACCGGCGGCGATCCCGCGCACTTCGGCCGCGATCTGTTCGGCGTCCTGGGGATTAACGGAGATCATCGCCCGCAGAATGCCGAAGCCCGGATAGGCCCGGCTGGACCAGTTGTAGGCATGGGGCGAATAAGCCGCCCCCAGCTTCTCACGCACCTGCAGCCGCAATCGGTCGGAAAAAACCTCGGCCAGGACCGAGAGCCGGCGGGTGCGGTGGATGTCCCAAAAATCATCCGTCGGGTAGGCCACCACCACCAGGCCCTTGGGGATATCGGTTTTCACATCCAGCGCCAGGCGCTGGTCCACCGGAAACTGCGGTGCCGCCATCTCCGCCGCCTCCTTGCGGACGGGCCGCCCCGGCAGGCTGCCGAAGTAGCGGGCGACCGCTTGGACCACTGTTTCAGTTTCAAAATCCCCGACCACCGATATTTCAAGCGGTGCGGTTTCAAACGCCGGCAGCAGCCACGTCCTGACGTCATCCAGGCCGAGGGTCTGGAATTTTTCGCGGGACGGCAGTCCGAAACGCGGGTCGCCTCCGGCCAGGAAACGATTTCCCTGGAGTTCCATGGCCCCGTCCGGAGACCGTGACATCGCCCCGAAGGCCTGATCGAAGCGCTGCATCACCAGGTCGAAGGCGTCGGCCCGCAGCCCTGGGTCCTGCAGATGGGCGTAAAGCAGCGGGAACAGGAGGTCGAGTTCCCCCGGGACCGTCCGCCCCAGCAGGGCAAACCACTGGTCCTCGACACTGAAGTCCACCCGGCTGTTTTTACCGGCCAAGGCCTGTTCGAGGGCGTCTTTGGTCAGCCGCCCGAGCCCGCTTTCGTTGACGAGCGCCTCGGCCAGGTGGGCAAGGCCCGGTTTGTCGAGGGGTTGGGCCGAGCGCCCGTTGCCGAAAATAAGGGTGACCAGCACTTCACCCGCCGTAAAATCGGTGGGTTTGAGGTTGAGGTGAACGCCGTTGCCAAAGGTTACGCGGGTGATGCCTGTATCGGCCGAATGTTCCCGCTGGGCAATTTCCCCGCTGGCGACGGGGGGCGCCAGGTAGGGAAACGTCGGCGCCTCAACGGCGCCCGGCCGGGCCACGGCCACCCATTGGCTGGTCTGGTAGGCGCTCCGAATCACGTCATTGGCCGCCAGGGTCGTATCCCCGATCGGGGCGTTGCCGGTCACCAGGATCAGACGGTGGTCGGAGGGCCAGTTGCGGCTGAAGGCAGCGGCCACCGCATCCAGCGTGGCCGCCTGAGCGGCATCGGCCAAGAGAGCTTGCTCCTGGGCGGGGGACTGAAAGACCCGATCCGTGTTGACGCTGCGGATGATGCTCTGCGCCAGATCGCGGCTGTTGCGGGTGCCGGACTGCTTCAGGGCCGTATCCAGTTCGGACTGGATGTCCTTTTTGACGCGATCGAGTTCGGCGGCGGTAAACCCATACGCTAGGGCCTGCCGCAGGACCTGTTCAATCCGGGAAAGAGCGTCGGCCCATTTTTGCGGGTCGCTGTCAGCCGAGATTTCGGCATAGTCGAAATTTCCCAGGTATCGCCCGGATCCCACGCGCGCGGCGGTAAAGGGCGTATCCGGCTTGCCCAGCAGGGCGTCGAGCCTGTTCTGGACCATCCGGTCGGCCATGTCTTCAAGCAGTTCGCGGTGCCGACGGGCGGCCGTATCCTTCTCTTGCGCGGCTCTGCGCAGCACCTCGATGCTTACCTGGGTTTTTCCGGCTTCTTTTTCATAATGGTAAAAAAAGCGGTCGCCGACATGCACCGGCCGGCCGGGATCGGGGTCAACCTGCGCCGCGCGCCGCGCCGCGAGGCTGGCAAACCGCTCATGGATGGCCGCGGTGGCCGTCGGCAGATCGAAATCCCCAACCATCACCAGGACCATCCGGTCGGGCCGGTACCAGGTCTCGTAGTAGCTCTTCAATTCCGTCAGGCCGGCATTTTCGATGACCTCGGTTACGCCGATGGGCAGCCGCCGGGCAACCCGGGCATCGGCGAAGGTGAACTGGAAAGAAGCGACGAAAGTGCGGTAGGCCGCGCTGTCGCGCGTGCGTTTTTCCGCCAGGATGACCTTGCGCTCGCGGTCGATTTCAGCCGGCAGCAGCAGTG
>JAABRJ010000145.1 GCA_011390985.1 Desulfobacteraceae bacterium | reverse complement strand
CTGCTCGACTCCCCCTTTCTGATGACCGCCAAGGCCTATATTCTCTACCGCGAACAGCACGCTCAGATCCGCAACATCACCACCAAGGCGCATGTCGACCTGGTGGAAAACTATCTCCAGAAGTTGGACTGGAAAATAAAAGAAAACAGCAACATGTGCTATTCCCTGCAGGGGCTCAACAACTATATCTCCTCCGATGTGACCGCCGAGTACTGGCTCAGCCGGATCTACCCCCCTGAAATCCGCCACGCCCACAAAAACGGCGACATGCACATCCACGACCTCAGCCTACTCTCGGTCTACTGTGTCGGCTGGGACCTCAAGGACCTCCTCCGTCAGGGGTTCAAGGGCGCGGCCGGCAAGGTCGAAAGCGGGCCGCCCAAGCACCTGCGTTCGGCCCTCGGGCAGGTGGTCAATTTCTTTTACACCCTTCAGGGAGAGGCGGCCGGCGCCCAGGCGATCTCCAACTTCGACACGCTCTTGGCGCCGTTCGTGCGCTTCGACAACCTCGACTACGACGAGGTCAAGCAGGCTTTCCAGGAGTTTGTCTTCAACATCAACATTCCGACCCGGGTGGGTTTCCAGACGCCGTTTACCAACATCACGATGGACCTGCACCCCCCCACCACTCTGCGGGACCATCCGGTTATCGTGGGGGGCGTGGCGCGCGAGGCCACTTATGGCGAGTTCCAAGCTGAAATGGACATGATCAACCGGGCGTTTGCCGAGGTGATGATGGCGGGCGACGCCTGCGGCCGGGTGTTCACCTTCCCGATTCCGACCTACAATATCACCCGGGACTTCGACTGGGACAACCCCAACCTCGAGCAGGTCTGGAAAATGACCGGCAAATACGGCATTCCTTATTTTTCCAACTTCGTCAATTCGGACATGTCCCCCGAGGACGCCCGCTCCATGTGCTGCCGCCTGCGGCTGGACAACCGCGAGTTGATGAAGCGCGGCGGGGGCCTTTTCGGGGCCAACCCGCTGACCGGCTCCATCGGCGTGGTCACCGTCAACCTGCCGCGAATCGGTTTCCTGGCCACCGACAAGGACGATTTTTTCAGCCGCCTCAACCGGATCATGCAGGCCGCCAAGGAGAGCCTCGTGATCAAACGCAAAGTGCTGGAGCGCTTTACGGAAAAAAACCTCTACCCCTACACCAAGTTCTACCTTCGGGAAATCAAGGCCGGATCGGGGTTTTACTGGAAAAACCACTTCTCCACCATCGGCATCGTGGGCATGAACGAGGCGTGCCTGAACTTTATCGGGGAAGACATCACAACCGCCGGCGGCCAGCGCTTCGCACTGGAGGTGATGGATTTCATGCGCGCGCGGATCGCCGCGATCCAGCAGGAAACCGGCGAAATCTTCAACCTGGAGGCCACCCCGGCCGAAGGCACCTCCTACCGCCTCTGCTTGCTGGACAAGGAGCGCCACCCCGAAATTCTGGCGGCCAACAATGACGGGTGGCGCCGGGGCGAGGCCGCCTACTATACCAACTCGACCCAGCTGCCGGTCAATTTCAGCGATGACCTCTTCGAAACCCTTGCGCTGCAGGACGACCTCCAGACCAAGTACACGGGGGGCACGGTGATGCACCTCTTCCTGGGAGAAAGGGTCGCCGACATCGAGACCGTCAAAAACCTGGTTCGCAAGGTGGCCGCCGGTTACCGGCTGCCCTACTTTACCCTGACACCGACCTTCAGTGTCTGCCCGACCTGCGGCTATCTGAACGGCGAGCGCCAAACCTGCCCGACCTGCGGCCAGGAAACCGAAGTCTACTCGCGCGTGGTGGGGTATCTGCGGCCGGTTCGGCAGTGGAACAACGGCAAGCAGGCGGAGTATGCCCAGCGCAAACCCTTTAAAGTCGCCTGAGCGGCTGCCCGCGAGCCGCCCAGCAAGCCGTTGCGGTAATGATATTCGGTGGTCTACAGAAAAACTCGTTCATCGACTACCCCGGCAGGATCAGCTGCGTGGTGTTCCTGTCGGGGTGCAACTTTCACTGCCCCTACTGCCACAACCCCGGCCTGGCGCGGGGCAGCGCGGCAGACGGCGGCGATCTGAGCCTTTGCGGGCTCCTCGACTTTTTAGCGGCGCGCAGAGGGTTGCTGGACGCCGTGGTCGTTTCCGGCGGCGAGCCGACGCTGCAGCCCGATCTTGCAGGGCTCTGCGGCTGCATCCGGGAAGCCGGCTATCCGGTCAAGCTGGACACCAACGGCAGCAACCCCGATGCCATCCGCCGCCTGCTGGCAGACAACCTCGTGGACTACATCGCCATGGACATCAAAACCGCACCGGAAGGCTACGTGCCGGGCCTGGCAGCCGACCTCGACCCCGCGCGTCTTCTGGCCAGCATCGATCTCATCATGCACTCCGGCCGGCCATACGAGTTCCGCACGACCTGCGTGCAGCCGTTCGTGGATCCCGCCATCATCACCGCCATCACCAGCTGCATCGCAGGCGCCGAGCGCTACGTTCTTCAGACCTTCCGACCGGAAACGGTCATGGACCCGCGCTTTTTCACGGGCTCCCGCCGCGGCGCGACGGCCGCCGAACTGGAAAACTTCCGCAGGCTTGCCGCCCCGCATGTCCGGCAGTGCCTGGTGCGCTGAACCCGAAATAGACCCTGCGGTGACTGGAAATGCCGTCCCTGCCCCCTGCCCCCATGGACTGGCGGGTCCTCCTGGTCGACGACGAGGAGGGCATCCGCAAGGTCATGCGCATTACCCTGGAAGACGCCGGCTACCAGGTTGAAACCGCAGCCGACGGCGCCGGCGGCCTGTCCCGGTGCGAAAGTTTTGCCCCCCAGATCCTGATCACCGACATCCGCATGCCCGTCATGGACGGCCTGGAGCTGCTGGCCGCCGTCAAGCAGCGTCAGCCGGAGATCGAGGTCATCGTGATGACCGCTTTCGGCGAAATGGACCTCGCCATCCGCGCCCTGCAACTGGATGCTTCTGATTTTATCACCAAACCGCTCCATGACGAGGCATTCTTTCTGGCGCTGCAGCGGGCGCGCGACCGTTTCCGGGCCCGACAGCAGGTCCAGGACTACACCACCCTGCTGGAGGCGGGCTGGGCGCGCACGGCCCGGGAGCTGATCGACACTTTCGCCTTTCAGCGAAACTTGATCGACGGCTCCCTGGACGGCATCCTGGGGTGTGACCGGGATGACGCCGTGGTGATCTTCAACCGCAGCCTGGAGCGGATGCTCGGCTACACCCGGGCGCAAGCGGTCGGCCAAATGACGCTGGCAGGCCTGTTTCACCCCGGAGAAGACGCGCGCTTCAGGCGGGCGCTGGCGGCCGAAAAGTGGGGCGGCCGCGGCCGCCTGGCGCTTTTTGAAACCGCCCTGATGGCCAAAGACGGCCAGAGCATTCCGGTTCAGGCCTCGGCCGCGATTCTGCCCCAACCGGGTGCCATGGGCGGACTGGTCTGCTTTTTCAGGGACCTGCGCGAAGTCCGGCGACTGGAACAGGAGGTGGCCGACCAGGCCCGTATCCTGCACCAGGACAAAATGATGTCCCTGGGTCGTCTGGCCGCCAGCGTGGTTCACGAGATCAACAACCCGCTTGCCGGGATCCTCAATTATACCCGGCTGATGCTGCGGATCCTGAAGCGCGGACCGCTGGAGGCGACCCGCCAGGCGGATTTCAGCCGTTACCTTGCGCTGGTGGAAAGTGAAACCGACCGTTGCGCCCGAATTGTCGCCAGTCTGTTGGCGTTTTCACGAAAATCGCCGCCAGCCATGACCGAACTCGCGCTTCACGACCTTCTCAACCGCTGCGCCTTGATGAGCCGCCACAAGCTGGAACTGCAGAAGATTCAGCTTGAACTCGTTATCGCCGATGCTCTGCCCCCGGTCCGGGGGGACGCCAACCAGCTGCAGCAGTGCATCATCAACCTGATCTTCAATGCCATCGACGCCATGCCCGAAGGCGGCAGCCTGCGGCTCGAGGCCGACCGCAGCCCTTGCGGCAGGGAAGTGACCATCACCGTCACAGACACCGGGGCGGGGATCCCGACCGCCGATCTACCCCACATCTTCGAGCCTTTTTTCACCACCAAGGCCGAAGGCTACGGTGTGGGGCTGGGCCTGTCGACGGTGTTCGGCATCATGCAGCGCCACGGTGGCACGGTTACGGCCGAAAACGTCGCGGGCAATGGCGCGGCCTTCACCCTGCACCTGCCCCTGGCACCCGCCGGCACCTCGCCTCCTGAACGCTGATGTTTCAATTGCTGCATCTCTTTATGCAACGCTTAAAATTTTGGAATAAAAACAAATTTTTAAAAAATTTTTCCTGGTGCCTCCTGTGTGATGCCTTTTGATGCATCATTTCGGCAACAACGAGCCCCCTGGAACAGTCTCCGCTTCCGCCGTTCCCACCTTCAAAACTGAAATACATTTTAAATTCAAACTGTTCCTTCAACCGGCATGGTTAATGCTGTGCTGAGTTCAACGATGCCCTTGCGCCCCGACCGTTTACCCCAGGAGCCCATCGTGAGCCAGGAGACCGGCAGCAAAAAGATCCTGATCGTCGATGATGAAGCCGACATGGTCACCTTCATGGCCACGCTGCTGGCGGCCAACGGGTACACCCCGATCATCGCCCGAGACCCGGCCGAAGGCCTGACCAAGGCCCGGCAGCTCAACCCCGATTGCATCATCCTCAACGCCATGATGACCGCGGACGGCGGCATCACCCTCTATGTCAACCTGAGATGCGACCAGCAGTTGCGGACCGTTCCGGTCATCATGTTGTCGGCCATCGGTAAAAAGATCTTTCTTTTCTACCCCGAGGCCCAGGCCTCGGCCGGCGGCCGGGATCTGCGGGAGCCGGAGTGCTACCTGGAAACCCCTCCTGACGCCGAGGAACTGCTGCGCCAGGTGCAAAAACTGTCCGCCCCGGCGACCGGTTGAAGGTCATCGGCGCCGGCACCAGCAGGGAGAGACCAATGGCCATCAAAATCGGGTTTTACATCTGCCACTGCGGCATCAATATCTCCTACCGGGTCCGGGTGCAGGAGGTTGCCGATTTTGCCCGCAACCTGAAAAACGTGGTGGTGGCCCGCGACTACAAGTTCATGTGCTCAGACCCCGGCCAGGAAATGATCGAAAAGGACATCCGCGCGTACGGCCTCAACCGGGTGGTGGTGGCCTCCTGTTCGCCGCGGTTCCACGAAAAGACCTTCCGGGCAGCCTGTCAGCGGGCCGGCCTGAACCCCTACATGTTCCAGATGGCGTCGGTCCGCGAGCAGGTTTCCTGGGTCACCCGGGATCCCGACGAGGCCACCCGCAAAGCCAAGACCCT
>JAABRJ010000144.1 GCA_011390985.1 Desulfobacteraceae bacterium | reverse complement strand
GTGGATCCGCATCGCGGCGACCCAGAGGATAATGGTATACAGCGTCCAGACGACCAGGAACCACCCGACGTCGTTGGTGTTCGAGTGGTAGATCTTGAAGTGGTTCAACAGGAAAATGACCCCCAGCGACACCCAGAAGGCGCCGTAGGACACGAACGCGCTGTAACCGAAGTTGTTGCCGCACTTGAATTCCTGAAAGCCCGCGATCATTTGGGCCATGCCCCCGAAAACCAGCCCCAGCGCGACGATGGGGCCGACTCCGCACCAGCCCACATTGTGAAACTGCAGAATCATGGTGGTGAGGCCGAAGCCCGCCAACCCCACAACTGCGGGATTTCCATTTACCGGCTGTGCATCTGCCATGAGAAGTCTCCTCTTTCGTTGGGTGAATGGGAAGAGCGCGCTGGGCGCGTGGGATATTCTGTCGGTTGCGGCGTCCGGAGCCAGGCGCCACCGCTTGCTTCGGGCGTCAGCAGACTTTACAGGGCGGACCGGTTTGGTCTGAGGGATGGAAGCGCAGACCACGGCTTTGGGATGCTGGTCTTATGTTCTATAGAACGATAAAATGAATTGAGAGTCAATGAAAAAACTGCGCTCACCAGCCAGCCGGTTGGGGTGCGCCCACGCAATCGGTCTCAACGGCCCGGGCGGGTGCAGCGGCCCAACAGGTAGAGAGGTAACTCCCAGTGGAAGCCCCCGTGCAGCTTTCGGCCGTTTTCGCAGTTGCGTCTGGCGGGGTCGCTGGTTCTGCAGGTGTTGTGAGTGGCGACGGTTCCGGGCGGCAGGGGGTCACCCTTTCCGCCTGGGGGGCAGAATGTGGGTGGCGCTGCCGAGGAAAATCCCGTCGGCTTCCTCGAGGGTTTCGGAGAGGGTCGGGTGGGCGTGGATGGTGAGCGCCAGGTCCTGGGCCAGGGCGCCCATTTCGACCGCCAGTACCCCTTCGGCGATCAGGGCCTCGACGTTGCGGCCGACCATGCCGACCCCCAGGATCCGTTCGCTTTGCGGGTCGATCAGGATCTTGGTCATGCCCTCGGGGGCGTCCATGGTCAGTGCCCGGCCCGAGAATTTCCACGGGAAGCGCGCGATTCGCACGTTTCGGTCCTCGCGCCGGGCGTCCGCCTCGGTCAGGCCGCACCAGGCGATCTGGGGATCGGTGTAGACCACCGCCGGTATGGCGCGTACGTCAAAGGCGGCCGGCCTGCCGGCGATGACCTCCGCGGCGGTCTTGCCTTCGTGGATGGCCTTGTGGGCCAGCATGGCGCCGCCGACCACGTCGCCGACGGCAAAGATGCGCTTGTCGTCGGTGCGCTGCTGCGCGTCGACCACCACGTAACCGTGCGCGTCGAGCCTGATTTTGGTGTTCTCCAGGCCCAGGTTGCGGCTGTTGGCATGGCGCCCGATGGCCACCAGGACGCGCTCGAAGCGCTCGCGGCGCTTTTCGCCGGCGCTTTCCAGGGTCACGCTGACGCCCGTCTCGGCTTCGTTCAACTCCGATACGCGGGTGTTGAAGTGCAGGGCGGCAAAGAGTCGCTCCAGGCGGCGCTGGAGGGGTTCGACGAGGTCCGGGTCGGTGCCGGGCAGGAGCCGGTCTCCCAGCTCCACCTGCACCACCCGGCTGCCCAGGGACGCGTAGACGCTGCCGAGTTCCAGGCCGACGTAGCCGCCGCCGACCACCAGAAGCGACGCCGGCACGTCCGCCAGGGCCAGTGCGCCGGTGGAGGTCATCACCCGCCCGCCCTGGGCGGCTGACGCCTCCGGCAGCGGGATGGGGCGCGAGCCCGTGGCCAGGATGCAGTGGCGGAACTTGATGCCGCTGACCTCGGCGTCGTGCAGGCGCACCTGGGTGGAAGAGGCGAATTCCGCGCGGCCCCGGATCAGCTGGACGCCGCGCTGCCGGCTGAGGGACACCAGTCCCCCGGCCAGCCGGTCGATCACCTGGGACTTCCAACTGCGGACAGCCGCCAGGTCGATGGTCGGCTCGGCGAAGGCGATTCCCATGGGGGCTGCGCGGCGTGCGTCATGCAGCAGTTCGGTGAGGTAGAGCAGGGTCTTGGAGGGGATGCAGCCGCGGAAGAGGCAGGCGCCGCCCGGGCGTTCGGCCGTGTCCACGATGGTGACCTCCAGCCCCAGGTCGGCCGCGCGAAAGGCGGCGGCATAGCCGCCGGGACCGCTGCCGATCACCAGCAGTTCGGTTTCCTGCACGAATTCTCCCATCACCATGGTCGTTTCCCTCCCGGGTGAAGCGGTTAGAGACCCCCGAGGCCTGCACCCCCCGGATCAGGTCATGGCCATCAGCAGCTCCTCGGGGTCCTGAAGGGCCGTTTTGACCGCCTGCATGAAGCGGATGGCGTCGGCCCCGTCCAGGACGCGGTGGTCCACGCAGACCACCAGCGGCATCATCAGCCGGGGGACGATCTTGGGCGGACCGCCGCCGGCAGCCAGGACCACCGGCTCCATGCGGGCCGCGCCCATGCCCATGATCGCCACCTGGGGGGGGTTGATGATCGCCGAAAAGTGCCCGCCCCCCAGCGGTCCCACGTTGGTGAGGGTAAAGGTGGCCCCCTGCAGCTCCTCGCGCGTGGTCTTGCGCCGGCGGGTGCGCGCCACCAGGTCGGCCAGCTCCACGGCCAGCTCCCTGAGGCTCTTGCGGTCCACGTCGCGGACGACCGGGACGATCAGGCCGTCGTCGGTGTCGACCGCCACCCCGATGTGGAAATAGTGCTTGCGGACGATCTCGCCGGCGGCAGGGTCGAGGCTGGCGTTGAAATCGGGGAAGCGCTTGAGGGCCGCGGCCGTGGCCTTGAGGGCAAAGACCGTCAGGGTCAGCCGGCCCCCCTGGGCCGCGACGGCCTCCCGGTGTTTGCGGCGCAGGGCCTCCAGTTCGGTCAGGTCCACCCGGTCCTGGGTGTGCACGTGCGGGATCTGCGACCAGGCCAGGGCCATCTGGCGGGCCGTGGATTTGCGGATCGAGCGCAGCGGGATGCGTTCGGTGGCGCCCCACTTGTCGAAGTCCGGCAGCGGCGGAGCTTCCGGCGGGCTGGCAGCCGCAGCGGCTTGAGGGGTTTCGGCCGGCCCCGGGGCGGGGCCTTTGGCGGCAAACGCCCGAACATCCGCGGCGGTCACCAGCCCTTGGGGGCCGGAGGCGGTCACGGCGAAAAGGTCGACCCCCAGTTCGCGGGCCAGCCGCCGGGTGGCCGGTGAGGCCGGCCGCGGCGGCCGCTTGGGTGTTTTACCGGCCTCCGGGGTTTCGGGGACGGCCTCGGGCGGCGCCGGCTGCGCAGCCGAGGCGGTCAACCCGCCGGGGTCGGCCGCGGCATCGGTTTCGAAGGTCATCAGGACGTCGCCGACTTTGACCACGTCGCCGGGTTTCACCCGAATTTCCTTTACCGTGCCGTCCACCGGCGAGGGGATTTCGACCGCCGCCTTGTCGGTTTCGACCTCCAGGATCGGGTCTCCTTCCCGGACCGTGTCGCCAACCGCCACCAGCACCGCCAGAACTTCGCCTTCATGGATCCCTTCCCCCAGATCCGGCAATTTAAACGACCGGGACATGGCGCTCTCCTCCTCTGCCGCTTTGGCTATTCGGGTACAATCGGGCGGCGCGCCATCGCGACCCGCACCGCCCGGCATCAGGCCGCCAGCAGGGCGCGCGCCTGCCGCAGGATCCGCTCGACCCCCGGCAGGTAGCTGGCTTCGCGGCTGAAGAACGGGATGATGACGTCGAAGCCGGTGACCCGTGCCACCGGCTTTTCAAGGTAGTAGAAGGCCTTTTGTACCAAGCGGGCGACAATTTCGGCCCCCGGCCCGAAGCTGCGCGGGGCCTCGTGCACCAGCAGGGCGTGGCCGGTCTTCTGGACGGAGGCCACGAAGAGGCTGTCGTCCAGGGGGGAGATGGTCAACAGGTCGATGACCTCGGCCTCCAGGCCGTCTTCCTCGGCCAGGCGTTCGGCGGCCTTCAGGGCCGGGCGCAGCATCGCGCCGTAGGCGATCAGGGTCAGATCGCGGCCCTCCCGGGCGATTTGGGAGCGGCCGATGGGCAGGGTCTCTTCCGCTTCCGGGACCTCCTCGCGAAAGGCGCGGTAAAGGGCCTTGGGTTCGTAGAAAATAACGGGGTCCGGGTCGCGGATGGCGCTCGCCAGCAGCGCGCGGGCGTTGCGCGGGCCGGAGGGGATCACCATCTTGAGGCCCGGCATGTGGGCCCAGAAGGCTTCCCGGCTCTCGGAGTGGTGCTCCAGGGCGCGCACGCCGCCGCCGTAGGGGGTGCGCAGCACCATCGGCACCGTGAAACGGCCTCGCGAGCGCCAGCGCAGGCGCGCGGCATGGCTTTCGATCTGGTGAAAATTCTCGTAGCTGAACCCCGAAAACTGAATTTCGCAGACCGGCCTGAGGCCGTAGACCGCCATGCCGATGGACATCCCGACGATTCCCGACTCCGCCAGGGGAGTGTCCAGCACACGGTTTTCACCAAAAGCGTCGATCAGGCCGTCGGTCACCCGGAAAACACCGCCGTCGACGCCGACATCCTCCCCCAGGACGATGACGCTGTCGTCCCGCGCCATTTCCTGGCGCAAGGCCAGGTTCAAGGCCTCCACCATCGTGATCTTAGCCATCGCTGCCCTCCTTGCGCGCTGCCCCCAGCTCCTGCGCCAGTTCGGCCTTCTGGGCCTGGAGATCCGGGGTCATCTCCGCATAGACATGGTCGAACATCTCGAGGGGGTCGCCCATCTGCGCCATCTGCCGTTCGGCGCGGTCGACGGCGGCCTGGATGTCCGCCTTGATCTCGGCTTCCAGGGTCTCGATCTTTTCGGGGGACAACAGCCCCTTTTCGGTCAGGTAGCGCTGAAACCGGGAAATGGGGTCCCGTTTTTTCCAGACCGCGACGTCTTCATCGGTGCGGTAGCGTTTGGGGTCGTCGGCGGTGGTGTGCATGCTCAGGCGGTAGGTGACGCACTCGATCAGGGTCGGGCCGTCCCCGGCACGGGCGCGCGCCACCGCTTCGCGGGCGGCGGCGTAAACCGCCAGGATGTCGTTGCCGTCCACCTGGATGCCCGGCATCCCGTAGGCGATGGCCTTCTGGGCCAGTGTTTCGGAGCGGGTCTGGCGCGCGCGGGGGATGGAAATCGCCCACTGATTGTTCTGGCAGACGAAGATCACGGGGACCTGGAATACCGCGGCCAGGTTCAGGCCCTCGTGGAAATCGCCCTCGGAGGTGGCGCCGTCGCCGAAAAAGGTCATGGCCACCTGGTCGCTGCCGCGGTATTTCATGGCCCAGGCCAGGCCCACGGCGTGCGGGACCTGCGACCCGACCGGCACGGAGAGCGGCAGG
>JAABRJ010000143.1 GCA_011390985.1 Desulfobacteraceae bacterium | reverse complement strand
CCGTGCTGCACCGGCTGGACGTCGTCAAAAATTTCGACCAGATCGCCGTGATGAAGGCCGGCAAGATCGTCGAGCTGGGGCCTTACGAGGAGCTGATGGACCGGAAAGGGACCTTTTATGAGCTTGTCACCGGAAGAAAATAGCGCGGGCGCGGCCTGCGAGTTTCAGCAGAACCTGGAAATCCTGCGTCAGGTGCGGTTTTTCGCGGGGTTGCCGCCGGAGGCCCTCAAGCTGCTGGCGTACCTGTGCGCGCGGGAAACCTTCAGGCCGGGCGAGCTTTTGTTCACCCAGGGGGAGGACGACGGGCAGGCTTTTTACCTGGTTTCCGGCAAGGCCCGATTGCTGCGGGAGACAAACGGCCGGGAATACGAGATGCGCGTTTTCGAGGCGGACACTTTTTTGGGCGGGATTTCCCTGCTCGGCAGCCTGCGGCGCCTGTTCTCCCTGGCGGCGGTGACCGATGTGGTCTGCCTGGTGCTGACGCGCGAAAAATTCTCGCGCGTGCTGGAGCAGTTTCCCGACATGATGCCCAGGGTTCTCAAAGGGCTGGTGGAGAGCATCGGCGCCTGGGAGGAGCGCTTCATGTCGGATGCCTTCTTCGCTGCGGACAGCTGCCATCAGAAATCGGGTGTCAGCCTGATCTGAGCCCCGCGGCCCTTGCCCGCCGCCTCCCGGATTTTGGAATGGATGCACACGCGATACAATTCAAACTGCAAAACCGCCTCTCCGATCTCAAGATCCTGAGCCGGAATCTGCAGGCCTTCGGTGAGCGTCAGGGACTGCCGCCGAAATGCGTTTTCGAAATCAATTTCGCCCTGGAGGAAATTCTGACCAACATCATTTCCTACGGTTACTGCGACGAGCAGCCGCACTGGATCAAGGTGCGGATTGCGCTGGACGGCGAGACCCTGACCATCCGGGTCAAGGACGACGGGCGCTATTTCAACCTGTCGGAAGTCCCCCCGCCGGAAATCAACTGTCCGCTGGAGGACCGCCGGATCGGTGGGCTGGGGATTTTTTTCATCCGCAAATTCATGGATCGCATCGTCTATGAACGTCGGCAGGACACCAACATCCTGACCCTCAAAAAACAGATCCGGCGCTCAGGGCCGCCTTCTGGCCCGTGCCAGGCGCAGCGCGGGTGAAAGGTATTGTGCATGGAAATAACAGAACGACAACAAAATGACATTTCAATCTTCAGCCTCTCCGGGCGGCTGGATTCCAACACCTCCCCCGACTTTGAAAAACGGCTTTTCGACGTTATGGGCCAGGGGTCCCGGCGCATGGTGGTGGACTTCGGGTCGCTGGACTATATTTCCAGCGCCGGCCTGCGGGTCATTCTGAAGGCCACCAAGGACATCAAGCGCGTCGAAGGCGTCTTTGTCCTGTGTGCCATGAAGGACTACGTCCGCGAAGTGTTCGAAATCGCCGGCTTCGACACCTTTCTGCCGATCTTTACGTCCTTGGAGGACGCCCTTCAGCAGTTCTGACGGCTCCGGGGGGGGCCTTGAGTCCGATCAGCCCCCGCTTGCCCAATTCTTTCAGGAAGCGGGTGACGGACACCTCCGCCTCCCGGGGGTGCAGCTGGAACTTGCGCCCAAAGGCCTGCACCACCGCCTCGACCGTCCGCTGCCCGTCCAGAAGCTGCCAGGCCGCAGTCCCGAGCGTGTCCAGCTGCAGCCGACGGGTCTGAACGCCGGCGGCCGGGGCGCCCAGGCGCCGCGCCAGGGCCTCAAACCACGGGCGGACCCTCACGGGGTAGGTCAGCAGCAGCTCGCCTGAATCCAGAGGAGTTTCCTGGACTTCCGGGTTTCTTGCGGGCCGGCAGGCCAGCGATGCCTCGCGGGAAGCCCCGGCGCTGGCCGCCGCGCGGCGCTTAAATACTTTCATAGGCTTCGCAAAGGGCCTCCAGCCATGGATGGGGAGGAGGCAGGCGGCCTTCGAGGCTGATGCCCATCAGGCGGTTGCGATCTGCCGCATGCCAGATCCGGTAATGGCGGAAGCGCTCGCCGGGGTGCAGCACCCCCCACCAGCGCTGCCAGCCCCGGTCGGGCGGGCCCTGGGACCACCCCAGACCCCGGTGAGCGCCGACCACCAGGTCTTCCGGCCGTCCGTCGCTGCCGGGCAGCAGGCGCCGGCCCAGGGTTGCCAGCGGCGCCCCCTGGAGCAGCACCTGAGCCGGGCCCCAGCGATGGAGGACCAGCCGCTGGCGCGGGCGCCTGAATGCCAGCTCGAAGTAGCCCGACTCGAAGCGCTGGGCGGCCAGCTCGAACATCGCCGGGACCTCGGCGCGGATGTCGAAAAGGGCGTAGACCACCGTTTGGGTCGCCCCGTGATCCCGGAAGGCGGTCAGGATCCTGGCCGCCGCCGGCCCGGCGCCGGCCCCGGGGGGGTGAAAAAACTGGACCAGGGTGGCCTTGCGGCAGGCGGGGCAGCAGATCACCACCCCGCTGGCGGCCTGCCCGCCGTCGGACCAGGTAAACCCCTGGCACGCAAACCCCGCCAGCGCTTCTTGCCAGGCGGCCGACAGCGGGGTCGGACGGATTATCCGGCGGGAGGCATTGCGGGGCTGCAAGCGGCGCAGGTAATCGGCGGGGGCCGGGAGGGTCCTTGCGGCCGGGCCCCACCGCAGCTCCATCGCCGGCCCGGCCGGGGAGGCCAGCAGCAGGTAGCGGCGGCCGACTTCGCGGGGATGCCATCCGGCCGGGACCTGCAGGCGGACGCCGTTCCAGGCGGTCTCGCACCAGCGCCCGGCGGCCGTGGCGGTCGCTGCGCTCACGCCGGCATTATGCGGGGCACGCGGTTCACCGGGGGACCAGCAGCTCCCAGTCGACGGGGCCGGGCGGGAGTTGCGGGCGGCCTTCTGCGGTCGCATCCGGGTGCTGCCGTGTGAAGCAGCGGCGTTCGGCCTCGATCAGGTGGGTGGCCGTCAGCTTCACCGCGTTGCCCATTTTCTCCTCCTCGTCGCGGGTGTTGTGCTGAAGGGTCAGGCTGATGCAGCGGCCGTCGGGCTCGGTGAATTGCCATTTCCAGGCGATTACCACGTGAAACGGGTCGCCGCGCCATTCGCTGGGCTCGCCGAAGCGCTGCTTGAAGCGCTTCAGCAGCTGGTCGTAGACCTTGCGCGAGGACTCGGCATACTTCAGCTTGATGCGCACGATCTGCCCCGGCCCCTCGCAGGTCCCGAAGGCGATGTAGCCGCTTTTAAAGCCCGGCAGATCCCCGATTTCAACCTCTTGCAGGAACTCCATGTCGCGCACCGGCAGCTTGCTCGCCATGCGCACGCGGTCCTCAACCGCCTGGATGCTTTCGCCCAGGATGAACCCGCCCACTTCGCCGGGGGCCTTGGCATCGCACAGGCCCCACCCGAAAAGCAGGCCGGCGAGGATCGCCGTCAAGATCCGTTTGACCATTTGCGTTTCCTTCTCCGGCAGCACCGGCGCTGCCGGATCCCCGGTGCGGAGGGGGTCACAGGTTGATCCCGCTCTCCAGTTTGGCGAGGCCGCCCGGGTCCTTGATGTTTTTGACTAGCGTCTCCATGTGTTCGTGCATGCGCTGCATGCGCAGGCGCACCAGGCTGTCCACCACCTCGATGCACTGATCCGGAAACCGGATCAGAATCTTGCGAAAACTTTCACGGTCCAGGCTCAGGGTTTCGGTGGCGGCCGCGGCCTGGGCGTTCAGCCCCCAGTCATAGCGCGCCAGCAGCGACATGTAGCCGAAAAACCCCATGGGCCCAAGGACCTGCAGCGGGAGCGTCTGCCCCGACTTTTCGACCGAGAGCACGACGCTGCCGCTCAGGATCAGGTAGGCCCGGCTAGCCTGCTGGTTCTGGCGGAAGATGAAATCCCCCTGGGCGAAGCGGAGTCTTCGGGCAATGTAAGCATACAGTCGGATGATTTCAAAGGGTGTGCGCTCGAAAGGGCTCAGCTGCCTCAGATAGTCCATGTTCTGGGCGAGTTCGCTGCGGTTTTGGAGTTCCTCGGCGGTCATTTCAGGACGTCGCTCCCCTGACAAGGTCGTAGAAGCTCCCCTGTCGCTCGATCAGGTTGTCGTAAGTGCCGGCCTCCACCACCCGCCCGGCCCGCAGCACCAGGATCCGGTCGCAGGCCCGGGCCGTGTCGAGGCGATGGATGACCGCCACGACCGTCTGCCGGCCCCTGAGGCGGGCCTCGATGTAGCGCTGGATCCTGGCCTGGGAAGTGTTGTCGAGGCTGGCGGTGGCCTCATCCAGGATCACCACTGCG
>JAABRJ010000142.1 GCA_011390985.1 Desulfobacteraceae bacterium | reverse complement strand
ACCACTGCGGTTTCCTTCAGCAGCGCGCGGGCAATGGCGATTTTCTGGCGCTGACCGCCGGAAAGCCGGTCGCCCTTGCTGCCCACGGCAAAATCCAGGCCGATTTCCATCACCGTGTCGAGCAGTCCGTTTTCCTCCAGCGCCTTCGTCACCCGTTCGCGCAGCTCGCCCAGGGCGGTGTCCTGCTCGGTTTTGAGGGTGCCGAAAACCAGGTTGTCCAGCAGGCTGCGCGAGTAGAGGTACTCGGTGGGGCAGTAAATCGAAAAGTTGCGGTTGCGGCCGGCCTCTTCGGCTGGCCCGGGGTCCTCGCCGCGCAGGAAATGCTCGGTGGCCAGCTGGCAGCGCATCAGCTGAAGGTGGCCGACATTTTGAATGAACCGCTGGCGGGCGGCCACGATGGCGGCCGCCAGCGACCTGGAGATCGTGGCCAGCTTGTGCCGGGCGGGGATGAAGCGCAGCGCCAGGAGTTGCAGCTGGATCCGGTCGGCCGGCGGCAGTCCGCTCGGGCCGCTTTTGCCCGCCCGCCTCACGATCCGGGCGTAGGTCTCAAACTCCTCCGGAGCCATGGGGCTGGAGGTGAAGAAAAAGGCATCGTCGCCGATCTTCCCCAGCAGCGCGACGGTTTCAACCGCCAGCTTGCGGCCCAGGTCGAGCAGGGGGCCGTCGAGGTCGCTGGCTTTCAGAAAATCCCCGAAGGCGGGGTTGTGCGGCAGGTTCGAAAGCGCCCAGGCGGGGTCGTGGACGTCTCCGAAAAAAAGATTATCGTAGATCCGCAGGTGCTCGAGAAACCGGTTGACGTTGTAAAATTCCACCGCCTGACCGAGTTCCTCCGACAGCTGGCGGTGCAGGCGGTTGCGCATCCGCAGCAGGTCCGCCCGCAGGGGTTCGCAGCGCTCGCGGTCCAGGACGGCGTTGAGGCCGAAGCGCACGATGTCGTCCGAGAGCCCCACGGCGACGACCATTTCCAGCAGCCGGCGGGCGTCCGGCAGCGCCGGGGGCGGCTCGCCGGCTGCGGTTTCGGCGGCCAGCGCGCGGCAGCCGTAGAGCAGGTTGTCGCGCACGGTGCCGCTGAAGATAAAGGGGTGCTGGGCCACGAACCCGATGTTGCG
>JAABRJ010000141.1 GCA_011390985.1 Desulfobacteraceae bacterium | reverse complement strand
ACTTACGTGCGCAACGGCTCGGTAATCGACCTGCAAATCGAGGCGGGCTGCGTGCGCGCGCTTGTCAGCGGATCGCACATCTACGAGGTGGAGATCAAGATCGCGCCCCTGGCCAAGAAGAAGTGGGTCGACATCAAAGGCCGATGCGCAGGCCAGATCGACTCCCTGGTGGAGCTGCTCCAGGGCGCCATCTCCAAGGGGGTGATGGAGATCGTTACCCGCAAGGACGAGGGGCTGTTTCCGTCCCCGCGAGAGATCACCCTCAGCTGCTCGTGTCCGGACTGGGCCACCATGTGCAAGCATGTGGCCGCGACGCTCTACGGCGTCGGCGCCCGCCTCGATCACGAGCCCGAGCTGCTGTTCACCCTGCGCGGGGTGGACCCGACCGAGATGGTCGCGGCCGCAGTCGATCAGCCGACCGCCGCCGGCAAGGCACACAAGGGCCGGGTGCTCGAAACCGACGCGCTTTCGTCTCTCTTCGGCGTCGACATCGACATGAGCGAAGCCTCTTCGGAGGGTGATGCAATCCCAGCCAAACCGGCCACCCGGAAAAGGCGCGCCGCGACGGCCGTGAAGCGGCCACCGTCCGGAGCGAACCAGAAGAAGACGGCGGCAACGCCAACGACCCGAAAGTCCGCAACATCCAAGCTTATCGCCAAGAAGGCGACGGCAAAGCAGGCGGCGGCGGAGAAGACCGCGGCGAAGAAATCTGCCGGCAAGAAAGCTGCAGCGAAGACCGCATCCGCCGGGAAGACGTCCACCGGGAAGTCCGCCCCCAAGAAAACGACGGCAAAAAAGAGCACCGCGCAGCAGGCGGCTAAAGAGAAGACTCCCAAGGGGAAGCCGGCTGCCAAGAAAACCGGCAAGACGCCCCAAGAGAAATGACGTGAGATGGCGCAACCGGGGCTGGCCCGAGAGTGCCCCGCTGCCCAGTGCGGCCAAATTGTCCAAGGAAGAACTGCAGCGGCTTCAGGGGTCCCTTTCACGGGCTCGGCGCACTCGTCGGTAGCCATTGCGGTTGGCGGCGGGAAAATTTTTAAGCCTTTTGAAAGTGTGCGGAAAGGTGGGACGGGAACAATATGGCCGCATGGATGAACGGAGATAAATTACGCAAAATCCTACATCCTGGAAGCGGGTTCAATGTGCCGCTGGCGGGTAAATGGGCGTTGAAGTTCATCGTCGTCGGCCTGATTGCCGGATTGGGATCGATCGTTTTCCATTATCTTTGTCAACTGGGCGTCCATTTCTTCCTGGACCTCATGGCTGGCTACCGACCCCCGCAGCCAATGGGCGAACATCGGCTGTTGCCCGCATCAAACACGGAATTTAATCGTTGGATCCTCTTGCTGCTGCCGGCTGTTGGGGGCATTGTCAGTGGGTGGCTGGTCTACACCTTTGCCCCTGAAGCGGAAGGGCATGGCACGGATGCCGCGATTGATGCCTACCACAATAAAGGCGGGTTCATCCGCAGCCGCGTGCCGATTGTCAAAGTACTGGCTTCCTCGATAACAATGACCACCGGAGGGTCGGGAGGGCGCGAAGGCCCGATTGCGCAGATCGGCGCCGGCTTCGGGTCTTACCTGGCCACCAAGTTCAAACTTTCCACCCGCGAACGGCGCATCATGATGGCCGCGGGCATCGGCGCCGGCGTTGGCAGCATTTTTCGCGCACCCCTGGCCGGCACTTTGTTTGCCGCTGAAGTGTTATACCGGGATCCGGATTTTGAATCCGAGGTGATCATTCCGGCCGGGATTACTTCGGTGGTGGCCTATTGCCTGTTTTGCTTGAAATTCGGCTGGGGCTCGCTTTTCGAATCGCCGTCCTTTAAATTCCAGAACCCTGTCGAACTGGGACCTTACCTCGTGTTGGCGCTGATCCTGGTTGGCGCCGGCATCCTGTCCATAAAAATATTCTACGGCACCACCCGTTACTTTAAAAAAATAAATTATATCCCCAACCATCTCAAACCTGCAATCGGCGGCCTGCTGACGGGCATGGTGGGGTTTTTTTGGCCCCAGTGCCTGGCTTTTGGGTATGGCTACCTTCAAAAAGCCTTGTTTAGTGAATTGGCGATAGGCTTCTTGCTGGCATTGGCATTTGGTAAAATGTTGACAACCGCATTTACCATCGGCTCGGGCGGCAGCGCCGGTGTCTTTGGCCCCTCAGTGGTGATTGGGGGTGCCCTGGGAGGTGCGGTGGGGCAGGCATTCCATGACGTCATGCCTGCACTGGTCTCTCAACCGGGGGCTTTTGTAGTTGTGGGCATGGCCGGTTTTTTCACAGCCGTATCGAATACCCCCATATCCACGATTATAATTGTCTCGGAGATGACCAACTCATATCACCTGCTGTTGCCTAGCATATTGGTCTGTTCAGTCACCTATATGGCCTCACGGCCGTGGACGATTTTTGATTCCCAGGTTAAAAACAAACTCGAATCACCAGCACACGCCGGTGATTTTTTCGTGGACGTGCTGGAGTCCTTCAAGGTCAGCGATTTGATTCACGCCATCAAGTCCGTGCGCGTGATCCCTCAAAACATGCTTCTCATTGATTTCAAACAATGCTTTGGGGAAATGACCCAGCATTATTTCCCCGTGGCAGATGAACATGGTCGAATGATTGGAATTTTTTCGATCAACGATGTCCGTGGGGTTCTCTTTGCACCAGAAGTTGAACACCTGGTGATTATGAAAGACATTGCAACCCATGACATTATTACGACAGATCCGACCGAAGACCTCCATTCGGTTCTGAACAAGTTTACAATTAAGAATATCGACAGTCTGCCTGTAGTTTCAAAGGATGATCCTGCGCATCTGATGGGGATGCTCAATCGGCGGGAGGTAATAGCTTTTTACAACCAAAAAGTTAAGGAAAAAAAATCGAGCCGGCCTGAGGAATAGCGGCAAGCAGCGAAAGGCTGGACCTGTTTTCGGACAGGCACAAGTCTCATTTGAAGCCTCTCCGGATTGAGCAAGAGGAATTCAGGTGGAAAGGGGGAGTGTATTGCAGCCGAACTGAATACCGCATGGATCTCTGCAGGCACAGAGGGTATATCTCGCCGTGGGGTAGTGGAAATGGCTTCGCCAACAAATAAAAAGTTATATACCAATGGACGTCCCCATTTTCCACGGCTGCTGATAGTCGCTGTATTGCTGCTTTTTTCGGTGGTCCACTGCACGCGCGGGGTGCCGCCCCCCGATGCAGGCCCCCTGCCGGCTGAACCGGCGAGGGACTTCGATCGATTGTTCCAACGCACAGGAGACGGCTGGACCGGCGGCGACGGCACCCTGTCCGTGAAGCTGCCCGATGGCCGCAGCATCTGGCTTTTCGGGGACACCCTGCTCGGCAGCGTGTCCCCCGACCGCACCCGCCCGACCGACGCCCCCTTCATCCGCAACAGCCTGGTCGTTCAAAACGGGGCCACGTTGGAGACCCGCTTTCAATCCCACAGCGGCATCCCCAGCGCCTTTTTTACACCGCCATCCGACCAGGAGTGGTTCTGGCCGGGCGACGGCACAGTGGAAGGCCATCAGTTGCGCATCTTTCTGCACCGCTTCGAGCGGCAAGCGCCCCGATTGTGGGCTTGGCGCTGGGCCGGCACCCACCTGGCCACCCTGGCCCTGCCGGCGCTGACCTGGATCGACACCCAGCCCGCACCGTCCGACAACGAGGTGCTTTATGGCGGCTGCATCCTCGAGACCGAACACTACACCTATGTTTACGGCACCCAGGACCGGATTTTCCCCAAGCAGGCCCACTTGGCGCGAACGCCGGCCGGCCGGCTGCAAGGCCCCTGGCACTACTTTGACGGCCGGGACTGGACCGACCGGTCACAAGGATCGGCCGCCATCCTCGGGGGCGTTTCGACCCAATACAGTGTCATCCAGGCCCGCGACAGCTTTTATCTTTTCACCATGGATGGCCGCATGCCGTTTTCCAATGAGATCGTCGTCTATCGGTCCGGCCGGCCCACGGGCCCCTGGCAAGGCCCGCAGGTCGTTTACCGCGCCCCAGACACCGGCCCGCAGGTTGCGGCCTACAACCCCTTTGTGCATGTCCAGTTCGGGGAAAACGGGCGTGTGCTCGTCTCGTACAACCTGAATCACACCAGCGACCCGGCGGCGCTCTACCGCGACGCCGACATCTATCGACCACGCTTCATCCGCGTGGATCTGGCCGAGGTGGACCGTTACTTCGATCAAATACGGCCGTAGCGGCCGCCGCGCCGGTTGCTGGCGTCTGGTGTTCAAAGAACCGGCACCAGCCGCCGACCATCATCCAGCCAACCAATTGATTTTATTGGTGCCCCCGGCAGGAATCGGACCTGCGGCACATGGATTAGGAATACTGAACCCCGAGTTTTCTGCACTCCTAAAAATACGTAACTTTTTGGAATTAAATAGTTTTCTGGTTCCACACTTTATCTGATTTTTTCCTATTTTGGCAGATTTTGGATCAAAAGTCTCACACAGATTCTCACACAGAAATAACGCCGCATTTTTGAAACCGATCAGGCACTTCGACCGTTTAGGGCTGTCTGAAAGTGCGGTGGCTGGAGACCATTTCCAGGGCGAGCATGCGGGTCAGCAGCAGGTTGTGACAAGGTCCGACGCAAGGTTCGAACAGACTGGCGTCAACGCTTGCAGATCCGTGACTTTCTCGAGGCACCCGGTCAGGACCCCTACCCATTCAGCGTGAACTCCTTCAGGGGGATCACATCGGCGTCGATTTCGACGTCGAAGCGGTCGTCCCGGCCAACACAGTCACTCAGGTTTTAAATCGTAACGCGCATCGTCGCAAAAACCCCTTTTTCTGCTAAACCTGGTGCGGCGCCCATGTCGGCGATCTGTTCGTGAGCCTGATTCACTCTTGCAGGCTGGCGTGCGTCAGCCCCCCTTGACCAGCTGCATACTGCTTCCCCGCAGTAGCCAAAAGGCCGCCTCTTCAAAAATGCCTGCCGCGCAGGGACCTACCGGAAGGGCACCCTCCCCTGTGTCACTTGGGCGCTGCAGAAAGTTTGTCATCTTGGCAGAGGGCTGGCCTCGCTTTGACGCTGGCTGTGATTGCTGCGCAC
>JAABRJ010000140.1 GCA_011390985.1 Desulfobacteraceae bacterium | reverse complement strand
GTTTGCGTCATATTTTGTCTCAAACCCGCCAACAACACAACATCCGCAAGAAACCCTGATGGGGGGTGGCCATGACCGACGAACCCGAGTGGTACTCCTGCGAGCTCGATGAACACGACGGACTGCGGGCGGTGTTGCAGGGGACCGCCTCGGAAACCGGTGAGCGCTTCTTTGCGGTCTTGGTGGCAAGCCTCTCTGCGGCCCTCAAGACCAGGTATGCCTGGGTCACGGAGTACATGGAGCCTCTGCGGCGCTTGA
>JAABRJ010000139.1 GCA_011390985.1 Desulfobacteraceae bacterium | reverse complement strand
CGCCGCGGCCCTGGCGGCCCTGGCGGTCGGGTACCTGTGCGTGCGGCGCGACGAGATTTTTTTTGCCATGCTGACCCTCGGGTTCGGCATGATGCTCTATACCCTGGCCCACAACTGGCGTGCGGTCACCGGCGGCAGCGACGGCCTGCCGCTGTTCGAGCTGCCGCCCCTGCGGCTGCCGGGTGTCGTGGTCAGCCTCTATTCACCCGTCATCCTGTACCTCTTTACCCTGGCGGCAAGCCTCCTGGGCACCCTGCTGCTCTGGCAGGTGCGGCGTTCGCCCTTCGGGCTGATCCTGACGGCCGTGCGGGAAAACAAGGAGCGTTTCGCCTTCGTCGGCGGCCGCGTTCAGCAGGTGCGGCTGATGGCCTTCGTCATCGCCGGGACGCTGGCCGGGCTGGCCGGCACCCTGTTCTGTTTTTTCAACAGCATGGCGACCCCCGACTACCTGCACTGGACCTTTTCCGCCAAACCGGCGCTGATGACGATCCTCGGCGGCAGCGGCGTTTTCCTGGGGCCGGCGGTGGGCGCCGCAGTCTTTTTCCTGCTGGAGCAGCTCATCACCCAGTTCACCGGAAGCTGGATGATCGTCTTGGGGGCCATCCTGATCGGGGTGGTCCTTTTCTTTCCGAGAGGCATCACCGGGGTCCTTTCAGAACGCTATCGCCGCCCCCGGAGGCCCCGGCCATGACCGTGGCACCGCTTCTCAAGGTGGAAAATCTCTCCCATCACTTCGGAAAATTCCAGGTGCTCAGCCGCATCTCGCTGGAAATTCCCGCGGGCGTCCTCACCGCCCTGATCGGCCCCAACGGGGCCGGCAAGACGACCTTCTACAACCTGATTTCCGGCCGCTTCGCGCCCACCGAAGGGCGCGTCGAGTTCAACGGCCGGGATATCACCGGGCTGCCGGCCTATCGGGTCGCCCCCCTCGGGCTGGTGCGCTCCTTCCAGATCACCAATATTTTTCCGGAACTCAGCGTGCTGGACAACGTGGCCGTCCCCCTGCTGCTCTTGCACCGTCGGGGGGCGAATTTCTGGCGCCCCCTGACCCGCGAAAAGACGGTCTACCGCCAGGCCCAACAGCAGTTGGAACGCGTCGGTCTGGCGGCCGCCGCCCACCGCCCGGCGCGTGAACTGGCGTACGGCGACAAGCGCCTGGTGGAGATGGCGATCGTCCTGGCGCGCGAGCCTAAGCTGGTGCTGCTGGACGAGCCCACCGCCGGCATGAATCCCGAGGAAACCGATCGCATGATCCGGCTGATCAAGACCCTGGCGGACACCTCGGGCACCACCTTCTGCCTGACCGAGCACGACATGAAGGTCGTCTTTGCGGTAGCCTCCCAGATCGCCGTCCTCCACCAGGGCCAGCTGCTGGCATGGGGCCCGCCGGAAAAGATTCGCAGCGACCCGAAGGTCAAACGGGCCTACCTGGGAGGCAGCCTCGATGCTTGAAGTCGACGACATTCACGTTTACCGCGACGGCAGCTACATCATCCAGGGCCTGAGCCTGACGGTCGCGCGCGGCGAGATCGTCTGCCTTTTGGGCCGCAACGGCGCCGGCAAGACCACCACCATCCGCAGTATCGCCGGTTTCAACCCGCCCGCCCGCGGCACGGTGCGCCTGGACGGCACGGTCATCAGCGGTGAACCGGTCTACGCCAACATCCGCCGCGGCATCGGCTACGTGCCCGAAGACCGCCGCATTTTTTCAGCGCTGAGCGTATCGGAAAACCTGGAAGTGGCCCTGCTGCCCGCGCGCCCCGGACAGACCCCGTGGCCCCTGGAACGGCTCTTCGAGGTCTTTCCCCTGCTGGTCAAACTGCGCGACCGCAAGGGCGGCGATCTCAGCGGCGGCGAGCAGCAGATGCTGGCCGTGGCGCGGGCCCTGGCAGGCAACCCGCGACTCCTGCTGCTCGACGAACCCTGTGAAGGCTTGGCCCCCGTGATTGTCGAAATCTTAAGCGACATCATCCTGACCCTGAAAAAAGACCTGGCCATTTTGCTGGCCGAGCAAAACACCCACTTCGCCCTCAATATCGCCGACCGCGGCTACGTGATCGACGACGGGCGCATCCGTCATCACGGCAAGGCCGCGCAGCTCAGGCGCGACCGCACGATCCAGGAGCGCTACCTGGCGGTCTAAAGCGGCGCGCGGCAGGCTGCGGCGGCGCCATGGTTCAGCGGGGCGGATACGGAAAAAGGCGGGGGCCTCAGCTGCTGGCCTTGGGGCCGGCGGCGGCGGTCTGGGTGAAATAATCCCCGAAAAAGCGTTCGATCACCAACCGCGCATACTGGCCGGCGCGGGTGCCGATGAATTTTTCATGGGCCACCACCACCGAGATGGCGATCTTTTCGGAGCCGTTTTTCTCTTCGGCGAACCCGACAAACCAGTCGTAGCGCAACTCATTGGTCTTGTTGCTGATGCTGCCGGTTTTACCGCCGATGTTGAGCCGGCTGAGGACCCGGTCGCGCCCGTAGCCCTTGAAGGCCTTGCGCGAGGTGCCGTCGTGGACGGTGGCCGCCATGAGCGTGTTGACGATCTTGGAGGCCGTGGGGGATATGGCCCGGTTCAACGCCTGGCGGTGCTGGCGGTAGAGGGGCCGGCCGTGTGCATCGGTGATCTGATCGACAATCGTGGGCGCCACCATCTCCCCGCCGTTCAAAATCGTCGCCACCAGCATGGCGCCGTGCAGCGGTGAGATAACCGTCTGGCGATTGAATCCGCTGGCGATCTCAGCCAATTGGTAGGGCTCGTCCGAAAGGGACACGATGCTGGGCGCCAGGGGGATTTCGAAATGAATGGCACGGTTGAACCCAAAGGCTTCGGCATACTGCTGGAGGGCGTTTTTCCCCAGAGAGCGGGCGCCGATCTTGCCGAAAACCGGGTTGACCGACTGGGCAAAGGCATCTTGGAAGCTGATGTAGCGGGTGTAGCGGTTCTGCTGGTCTTTGAGCTGCGACTTGTAGAGGGTGTACTTGCCGCCGGTGAAGCTCAGGGAGGAAGTGGGGCTGAAACCGAGCTTTTCGACGGCGGCCGCAGCCGTTACGATCTTGAAGATACTGGCGGCCGGAAAACGGCTTTCGATGCAGGGGTTGGCGTTTGTGGGGTTGTCCTTGTCAAAGCCGGCCATCGCCAGCAGCCTGCCGGTGGCGGGCTCCATGGCCACGACGGCAATGAAACGGCAGTGCTCGCGATCCATGCGCTTCAGCAGGTAGGACTGCAACTGGGGGTTGAGACTGGTTTCAACCGTAAAGCGTTGGCCGTCCATTTCAAAGGGGAAGGCGGACTCGGTCAGATTGATGAACCGGTTGTGGTCGATAAGAACCTGGAGGTCCGACTTGGTCAGCACCGGCGAGGATTTCGGCGCCGCCGCGACCGGTTGGGGAGCAGGCGCGAGGGGCGCGACCAAGGCAACAGGGGCGCCTGCCGGCTTTTCAGCCGGCGCGGGGGGCACGGCCACGGCGACGGGCGCACCTGCCGGTTTGTGAGCGGGTGCGGGGGACGCGACCAGGACAGCGGGGGCGCCTGCCGGCTTTTCAGCTGGCGCCGAGGCCGCCTGGGGGGCCGGGGCGGCAACAGGCGGCGTGGGAAGCGGCGAACTGCCGCCGAGCCCGGCCGTCAGCCCGTAAACCGCCAGCAGCAGCAGCGGCAAAAGGCCCCAGAAGCGCGAGGTGCGCCGCAGAAACCGGCGGGCCCTCGTTTTCCGCTGCAATTGGGATTGATACTGTTTCCAGTTGGGTCTGTTGGTCATTTTTTTAAGTTTGGGCAGTTTTACAAAAAGCCCGACTTCTGTGTTGGGCTGCATCTCGAAGTCGTTGCGGCCGTTCGGTTCGGGGGCGGTTCAGGCTTCGAGGCCGCGGGCAAAAAACAGCACCCGTTCGTGCGCCGGATTTTGGCCCGTGGGCTGCCTGCCCCTTATCGAACGCCGGCGCCGGGCTTCATGGGGCGATCGACCGTCAGGACCGCTCCCTTGACCTCATCCACGGCCGCCAACAGCATGCCCCGCGACAACACGCCCATCAGCTTGACAGGCTTGAGATTGGCCACCACCACCACCTGCTTGCCCACGAGTTCCTCCGGGGCGTAGGTGGCGGCAATCCCGGCAACGACGGTGCGCTTTTCCCCCAGATCGATTTCAAGCTGGAGAAGCTTCCGGGCCTTGGGAACCGGCTCGGCCCGCAGGACCGTTCCGACCCGCAGGTCCACCTTGGCAAAATCCTCGATGCTGATTTCCGGCTTGAGAGCCGGGCCGGCAGGGGCCTCGCCAGCATCGGCAGCGGCGCCGGCATCGTCCTTTTGGCGTTCGATCCGCGGAAAAAGCCCGACGGCCTTGGGCAGCTGGGTTCCCACCGGCAGATAGCGCCACTTCAGCAGGGTCGCGATTTCGTAGAAGGGCGCATCGGGGTCCAGCCCCAGGTGGCGCTGCATCGTCCTGGCCGTGTCGGGCATCACCGGGTAGATCAGACCCGAAATGACCCGCAGCCCCTCCAGGAGGTTGTAGAGCACTGCGGCCAGCTGCTTGTGGGTCGACTTTTTCTTGGCCAGCACCCAGGGGGCGGTCACGTCGATGTATTTGTTGAGCTGGTTGATAAATTCCCAGACGGCGGTCAGCGCCTTGTGGAAGGCGAAATTTTCCATCTCGCTTTCAAACTCCGCGATGACCCGCGAGGCCTCGGAATCAAGCCCCGGCTGAAGCTCCTTTTCGGTCTCATGATCGACTTCCGGCACCATTCCCTTGAAGTATTTGTGCACCATCGTCACCACGCGGGAGAAAAGGTTCCCCAGGTCGTTGGCCAAATCGGAATTGATCCGCTGCACCAGGGCGTCCTCCGAAAAATTGGAATCCAGCCCAAAGACCATGTCGCGCATCAGAAAAAAGCGGAAGGCGTCGAGCCCGTAAACGTTCTTGAGCTCCAGGGGTTCGACCACGTTGCCGAGGCTCT
>JAABRJ010000138.1 GCA_011390985.1 Desulfobacteraceae bacterium | reverse complement strand
TGGACATCTTGCTCTGCTCGACGTTCCAGTAGCCATGCACGTTGAGGTGCCGATAGACGTCGATACCGGCGGCCTTGAGCATGATCGGCCAATAGATGCCGTGGGGCTTGAGGATATCCTTGGCGACAATGTGCTGGGCCACCGGCCAGAATTTCTTGAAGTCCTCGCCGTCCGGGTAGCCCAGCGCCGAAACGTAGTTGATCAGGGCATCGAACCAGACGTAGGTGACGTAGCCGTCGTCAAAGGGCAGGTTGATGCCCCATTTGAGCCGGGACTTGGGCCGCGAGATGCACAGATCTTCCAGCGGCTCCCGCAGAAAGGCGAGCACCTCGTTGCGGTAGCGCTCCGGCCGGATGAAATCCGGATGCCGCTGGATGTGATCGATCAGCCACGCCTGGTATTTGCTCATGCGGAAAAAATAGTTGGCTTCCTTGATCACCTCCGGCGCCGCCTCGTGGTCGGGGCATTTGCCGTCCACCAGCTCGCGTTCGGTG
>JAABRJ010000137.1 GCA_011390985.1 Desulfobacteraceae bacterium | reverse complement strand
CCTTGTTGAGAATGTTGACCATCATGGGGGTGCCGAGAGTGCGGTAGGCCCGGGTGGCCGCATGGTCCTTGAGCCGCGCCAGCATGTCCCGGGCATGCTGCTTGAGGGCCGCGGGCTCGGCAACGGGCCGGCGGCTGCTGCCGTGAAAAGCGACGGCCTTGAGGTTTTTGGACCCGAAGACGGCCCCCATGCCGCCGCGCCCGGCCACGCGCCAGCCGTCGTTCTTGACCACCGCGATGCGTACGCGGTTTTCACCGGCCGGGCCGATCACCATGATGCCCGGTTTTTCGGCCGCCGCGCGCTTGCGGATCTCGGCCTCGGTGTCAAAGGTGTCACGCCCCCAGAGATCGGCGGCATCGTGAAACCTCACGGCCGCATCGGAAATTTCGAGCCACAGCGGCCGGTCGGCGGCACCGGCGATGACGATGGCGTCATAGCCCGTGCGGCTCATGGGGATCGCCAGGCTGCCGCCCGAATAGGACTCGGCATACAGCCCGGTCAGCGGCGACTTGGAAAAAATGCCGTGCCGACACGACCCGTAGAGCGGGGTGTCGGAGGCCGGCCCCAACGCCAGCACGATGTGGTTTTCCGGGGCAAAGGGGTCCACCCCGGCGGGGTTCTTCGCGAGCAGGAGGTGGGTGGCAAGCCCCTTGCCACCCAGATAGCGGCTCAGCACCGCCTCATCCAGGGCCTCCTCCCGGCTTGAACGGCTTGTCAGGTCAACCAGCAAGATGCGCTGAAAAAATCCCTTCATGGCGGTGCCTCCTGTCCTTTACCGGCCCGACTCAGGCCTTCTCGATTTCGTGCAGCGCCTCCTCCAGAATCGCCAAACCGCGCTCCAGCTGGTCATCGGTGATCACAAAGGGCATCAGGGTCCGGATGACGTTGCTGAAGTTGCCGCACGAAAGCAGCACCAGCCCCTTGTCATAGCAGAGCTGCACCAGTTTCTTGGCCTCGTCGGTGGCGGGCTTTTTGGTTTCGCGGTCCTTGACCAGTTCGAGGGCCAGCATAGGCCCCTTGCCGCGCACATCGCCGATGATTTCGTGCCTTTGCTGCAGGTCGGCAAAACGCGCCTGGAGAATATCGCCCAGGCGCCGGGCGCGTTCCAGGAGCCCGTCCGCGAGCAGGATTTCCAGTACGGCCAGCGCCGCCCGGCAGGAGATCGGGTTGCCGGCATAGGTGCCGCCAAGCCCGCCGACATGCGGCGCGTTGATGATCTCCTGGCGCCCGATGACCGCGGAAAGGGGCATCCCGGCGGCAAGGCTCTTGGCGCAGGTGATCAGGTCCGGCGCAACGCCCCAGTGCTCGATGGCGAAAAACTTGCCGGTCCGGCCGGCGCCGGACTGCACCTCGTCAGCGATCAAGGCGATGTCGTATTTCTGACAGATTCTCTGCAGCTTGGTGAAGTATTCGGGCGGCGGGGTGATAAACCCGCCCTCGCCCTGAATCGGCTCGACGATCACGGCCGCCGTGCTTTCGGCGGCGACGTTGCTGATGAAGAAATCCTCGAGGTAGTCGGCGCAGGCCACCTCGCAGGCGGGGTACTTGAGGCCGAAGGGACAGCGGTAGCAATAGGCGTAGGGCATGCGGTAGACTTCGGGGGCAAAGGGCCCGAACCCCAGTTTGTAAGGTTTGACCTTGCTGGTCAGGGTCATGGTCAGCAGGGTCCGGCCGTGAAAGGCGTTTTCAAAGGCGATCACGGCCGGCCGTTGCTTGGCATAGCGCGCGGCCTTGACCGCGTTTTCAACCGCCTCGGCCCCACTGTTGGCGAACATCGTCATTTTGGGAAAGTCACCCGGTGCGAGTGCGTTGAGCCGGCTGGCCAACTCAACATAGGGGTCGTACATGACGACGTGAAAGCAGGTGTGAATGTACTTTTCGGCCTGATCCTTGATGGCGGCCACCACCTTTGGATGACAATGGCCTACGTTGAGCACACCGATTCCACCGGCGAAATCGATCAACTCACGGCCGTTGACATCGATCATAATCGCCCCCCTGGCCTCCCGGATGAAGGCGGGGGTAATGTTGAAGGGGCCTTGCGGGACGTGCTGCTTGCGCTTTTGCAACAGGTCGTCATGGGGGGTTGCCATCTCTGATCCTCCTTGTGCGGGTAAAAGCAGGGCGCTGGGGGTGACACTCCTAAGACACTTGAAACAAGGATCGTGCCAGCTCGCCGCACCGTCGCCGCTGTCGTCGGGAGCCTTGCAAACCACATGATATTTCACTCTTTCTATACAGATTATGAATTTTACGAGGCGCCGTTCTCGGCAAGAACGGGCAGCCGGCAGGACGCTTAAAATGCGCTGTTGCATACAAGATGCCGTTATGCATATAAGGTTAACAGTGGTCTACCGCACCCCTTTTAAGGACGCCGCATGCCAACCGATCTCCCTTCCCGCCTGCCCCGGTCAGATCTCAAAGGCGCCGGCGGCCTTGACTGGAAAACCTTCAGCCGTGAACTCCTCAACGCCACCCGCCATGCGGTCTTCGTGGTTGAGCCGGGCGGCACGGTGGTCATCTCCAACCGTGTGGTTCAGCGCAGCCTGGGACTTTTTCCGGGAACCCTGGTTTCAGCCACCCTGCCCGATTTCTGGCCCGAGATCACCCACAGCCTGAGCACCCAAACCTATCGCCGCGACATTCCGGTTTCCCACAACGACCTCGCGCTGCTGGCGGAAATCAGCCCCATCCGCTGGAAGTCGGGGGTTATCGGCGTCCTCTGCGCCCTGGAGGACGTGAGCAATCTTCATAAGGTCACCCGCCAGATGGTCACCTTCCAGGAGCTGAACCGCGAGCTGGACGCCATTATCGACTCCA
>JAABRJ010000136.1 GCA_011390985.1 Desulfobacteraceae bacterium | reverse complement strand
CGACTCCAGTCACGATGGCCTGTGGATCTGCGACGGCAATGCCCGGGTGGTGCGCATCAACCCCGCCTCGGCACGGATCAACCAGGTCCGCGCTGAAGAGGTGCTCGGCCGCAATATGCGGGACCTGGTCACGGAAGGCTTCATCAACCAATCGGTCACCCTGCGGGTCCTGGAAACCCGCCGCCAGGTCAATTTGCTGCAGCAAACCCGCGAGGGGCGAAAGCTGATGCTTACCGGCAACCCGGTTTTCGACCAGGACGAGCGCCTGATCCGGGTCGTGGTCAATGAGCGCGACGTCACCGAAATCGACACCCTGCAGCGCGAGCTGGAGAACCAGGAAGCGATCAAAAACCAGTTTCGCCACCAGATATTGGAGATGCAGCTGGCGGAGGTCGAAGCAAACCGGATCATTGCCCGCAGCCCCTGCTTCCTGAACGTTCTCAAACAGGCCCTCAAGGTCAGCAGCGTCGAATCGACGGTCCTGATCCAGGGCGAATCGGGCAGCGGCAAAGGCGTGATCGCGGACCTGATCCACAAGTATTCCAACCGCAGCGACCACCCGATGATCAAGATCAACTGCGGCGCGATCCCCGAAACCCTGGTGGAGTCGGAACTCTTCGGTTATGACCGCGGGGCGTTTACCGGCGCCCGCCGCCAGGGTAAAGCGGGGTATTTCGAGGTTGCCGACGGCGGCATTCTCTTCCTGGATGAAATTGCCGAGCTGCCGCTCTCTTCCCAGGTCAAACTGCTGAATTTTTTAGAAGACGGCTGTATCAGCCGGGTTGGTTCAACCGCCAAACGCCGGCTCAATGTCCGCATTCTGGCGGCGACCAACCAGGATCTGAAGGCCATGGTGGCCGCCAAAAGCTTCCGTGCCGACCTTTATTTCAGGCTGCACGTGATTCCTCTCAGCGTGCCGCCCCTCAGAGAGCGTCGGGAGTGCCTGCTGGCCCTGATCCGGCACTTCAGCGCGCATTTCGCCCGCAAGCTGGCCGACGCCCCCCCGCCGCGGCTCTCCCAGGCGGCCCTCGAGCGTCTCTTGGCCTACGGCTACCCCGGCAATGTCCGCGAACTGATGAACATCTGCGAACGCCTGGTGGTGCTGGCCGAGGGCAGCCGTATCGAGGCCGAGGATTTGCCGTCAAGCCTCACCGCCGCCGCCTGTGATCCCGCAACCGACAGCAGCCGCTGGACGGAAGGCCAAAGCCTGCAAGAGATCCTTGAAAACGTTGAGCGCGAGGTCCTCGAAAAAGCCCGCATGCGCTTCGGCAAACAGGCAGCGATTGCCGAAGCGCTCCACATCAACCAGTCAACGGTGGCCCGCAAGCTTCAGAAATACGGGTTGCAGGGGGAGCCGAACGCCAGCCCAAACCCCCGCGCTGGTTGTGAAAATCGCGAGCCCCGCCGCTGATATGCAGTTATGCATATCAGCGGGCGGCGGGATCCGAAAAATCTCCAGAATGGCAGCCCGGTCGGCCATGCTTACCGTTCAGATCCATTTTACAGCCCCTGATCACCCGTCCCACCCAAAATATTTTGTTTAATTTTCAATTACTTTGAAATATCATGCACAATCGGTTTTTTAGAATGGCACCACAGTTGCTATGAACACCCCTACCCACCCGATGGACTGCCGGCGTGCCCCCACGGCGGCACGTGAGTTTACCCAAGGACTGAGCGGTCGCCCACAAACGATCACCACCCAAATCACAGAAGGAGGCATTCATGACAAAACGGTTTATTATCGGTTTTCTGGCGTTGGCGGTTCTGGTGAGCCCGGTATGGGCTCAAAACGAGCGGGATTTCTTCAAGATCGGCGTCATCACGTCGCTTTCCGGGGATCTGGCCACCGGCGGCAACGTCACCAAGCGCGGTTATGACCTGTGGGCCCAGGCTGTCAACGAGGCCGGCGGGATCGAAATCAAGGGGAAAAAATACCCGGTCAAGCTGTTTTATGCCGACGCCCAGTCCGAACCGTCCCAGGGGGCTTCCGCGGCTGAACGCCTCGCCACCCAGGAAAAGGTCGACATGGTGCTGGGGCCCTATTCATCCGGCGTCACCCTGGCGGCCGCACCGGTGCTCGAAAAGTACAAGATCCCGATGATTACGGGTTCGGCCGAGTCCCCCTTGATCTGGCAACAAAAATTTTTCTACACCTTCGGCACCATTCCACCGGTCAACTTCACCGGCGCCACCCCCATCGAGACCCTCAAGGGTCTTGACCCGGCCCCCCAGACAGCCGTTATCTTAGGTTCCAACGACACCTTTTCCAAGGCCACCGCCGAAGCGTTCAACACGGCGGCGGAAGCAGCCGGCATCAAGGTTCGCAAATTCAACATCGTGCCCTCCGGCCAGGACCTCACGCCCTTCATGTCCGCCATCAAAGTGCTGCGTCCCGACCTGGTGGCCTTCGGCGGCCATGACGAAGAGTTGATCAACCTGGTGAAATCCCTGCGGCAGGTCGATTACACGCCGAAGGCGCTGCTGATGCACTATGGGGTGACCGAACCGGCTTTCGTCGAAGCCCTCGGCAAATATGCCGAAGGCGTGCTCGGCGCCTCGGTCTGGACGGGAACGGTCCACACCCAGAGTGACATTCTCTGGAAAGATGCCGCCACCTATGCCCAGGCCGCCGAGACAATGTTCGGCGTCCCGGCCGACTACACCCAGGCCGGCTCATCCACCGCCGGCATCGCTTTTCCGGCCGCCCTGC
>JAABRJ010000135.1 GCA_011390985.1 Desulfobacteraceae bacterium | reverse complement strand
ATGCCGATGGTGCCGCTCCTGGTCTTGGCGCCGCAGGCGAAGGCCGTCCCGGCGGAGGCCGAATCGGTCATCAGGGCGAAGGCATCGTAGGTGGTCTGCATGCCCTGAACGTGCATCTTGCTCATGTTAAGGCGGTTTTCCGGCTTCAAAAGATTTGCCGCCACCATCGCCGACCCGCCGTTGACGGTCGTCAGGTAGGCCTCGGTGGCTTGGATCTGGGAACTGGACATGCCGTCACCCAGGAAGAAAAACACGTATTTCGGTTGATTTGCACCGGCCGTGGCCGCCAAGAACAGCAGCACGACGGCCACCATCACGGATTTCAAATGCCTTTTAAAATTCATCGCGCATCCCTTCCATAAAAAAACATTAAAGATCATGACCGTTTTCACGCCTGAAGCTTTCAGACATTTTCAACCAATCCCCGCACCACCCCCCTTCACCATTTCATCTGAGTTGTTGTCTTATGCCGCCCAGTGAATAGCGATGCCATGTTAGCGGGGCATGAGTGGTTTTCTAATCTTTGGTTAGGCTGCTTTCCAAGGTTGGCGCCGTCACTGCTAGGGGAGAAAGTATAATTGACAGGCTATCGCCTTTTTGACATAATTAGGTTCAATTGAAAGCAGGTGCCTGCTGAACTGACCGGAACGCGGATCAAAAGCAGCCTCCCCTGGAAGCCGGCAGGTCGTCGCACGCCGCTGCGCGCTGCGGCGGTCTGATCGTTGCGGTGGGCCTTAGGGCAGGGGCTCCTTGATGGCAGAGCAGACGATTCGTTTGTCCCTACTGAATAGATCCATTTAACTCAATCACAGGAGGATATGATGAAAAGCAATCGATGGGCAGTTATACTGGTGTGTTTGTTGGCCGCGTTTTTGCTGGCGGCCTGCGGCGGCAAGGAGGAAGGTGAGAAAGCGGCCGCTCCGGTAACCAAAGAAGACGTCAAGGAAGCGGCTGAGGAAGCCAAGGAAGCGACCAAAGAGGCGGCTGAAGTAGCCAAGGAGGCGACCGAAGAAGCGGCTGAGGAGGCCAAGGAAGCGACCGAAGAAGCGGCTGAAGTATCTAAGGAAGCAACCGAAGAAGCGGCTGAGGAAGCCGAAGAAGCGGCTGATACCGCAGCGGCTGAGGCTGATGAGCTGAAAGCCGCCTATTTGGAGGAAGTGGCATCCAAACTCGATACTTATGAGGAGATGCTGAATCAAATGGAGTCAAAGGCATCCATGTTGACCGGAGAAGCCAAAGAAAGTCTTGAAAAGCAAATCATAGCCTTGCGTGAGAAGTTCGAGGCATCAGTTGTCAAGATGGAGGAGTTCGGCGCAGCGAGTGGAAGCGCCTGGGAGGATCTTAAACCCGGTATGGAAGAGTCCATGACTGAGTTGGGTAAGGCGTTCGAGTAGGCCATCAGCCATTTCGGTTTACTTCCCCGCTGATTGTTTGCTTACGACGATTTTGAAATGCCGTGATATTTCAAAATCGTCGTTTTTTTGGGAGGGCGGCATCCCCATTGCGCGATTCCCGGCTGCCGGTGTCACCCCGGCTCACGGTAGAGCGCCAGGATCCCGGAGCGGGTGACCTTCTGGATTCCCATCGGCTCCAGCAGTCGAATCAAGGCTTCGATCTTATTCTGCCGGCCGGCCACTTCGACGATGTAGTGGGTGGTGCCGGTATCGACGATCCGGCCCCGGAAAGTCTCGACGATGCTGCGGATTTCCGGACGGTTTTGGGGTTCGGCGCGGACGCAGATCAGGGCCATCTCCCGCCGCACGGCGTCCTCCCCGGTCATGACGCGCACCTTGATGACGTTGATCAGCCGACGCAGCTGCTTGAGGATAAATTCCAGCTGTTCGGGGGAAGCCAGGGTCGTGATGGTGATCCGCGACAACTGGGGGTTGGCGGTGGGTGCGCCGCAGATGGTTTCGATATTGAAGCCGCGGCCGGCGAACAGCCCGGTCACCCGCGCGGTGACGCCGGGTTCGTTTTCAACCAGCATGGTGATCGTGTGGTGTTCTGCGTTCATGGATATCGGTCTCGCATCGCCGCTTGAGGAGGGCATCCGCTGCGGCCAGGGCCGGCCGATTGACCCGCCGGCCGTGGCAAAATCGTTGTTTTCTTCCGGATTAGCGCGGCAGCGGCAAACCCGGGCTGCGTTCCCCCAGCCAGCGGGCGCTGCGGCGGTTCTGCGCTCAGGAGGCGAAACGGGCCCGCAGGAAGCGCTTGAGCGGCGGCACCAGCCGGGGCAGCGTGGCCGCCGAAAGGGTGCCCACGGAAGCGAAGTTGAGCACCCGCGCCAGCGCCCCCGGCACCTCCCCCTTGATTTCAATGTGATGATCCACCAGCCCCACCCGGGCGCCTGCAAAGGGGGACTGCTTTACGCGAAAGCTGCCGGCCTTGGGGTCCAGCGGCAGAATTTCGAACTCCGGGAACTCCTTGTGGAGTTCTGCCATGACGGTTTCAGGGCTGAGCGGGCGATGCTTTTTGGCGACGCGGACTACTTCGGGCTTCATGGCTCCTCCTCCGGCAGCGGATGCCGATGGTCGCAGGCGTCTCGGGCAGCCGGCCGGCTCCCCCTCGCAGGTTTCGGCAGCAGACCGGCCGGCACCGCTTTCAGCCGCGGGCGCAGGCCGCATCTTCGCCAGGAAACCGGCCGCATAGAAGTCAAAAAGCGCTCCTGAAAATCGATCTTAAAGGAATAAAGGGGGGTCGGTCAAAGTTTTTTTGGGATCGGAAACGAAATAAACGGGTCAAAACCGCGCAAACGCCCGGTTCGCCGCCAAGACGCTTAAAGGCCGCGTGCTTTGCGGCGGTGGGTGTCGGCAAGCTGCTCGGGGCGGGATGCAAAGCTGCGGTCGACCGCACCCGCCCGGTTTTACCGCCGTCCGCGGGGCCAGCCGGCCAGCCGTTCGAGTTCCGCGTCGTAGCGGTCGATCAGCTGCGCCCAGCAAAAGCGGCCCATGGCGGCCGCGAGGCGGCCGCGCAGCCCCTGCTGCCGCGGATAATCCGCAAGACGTCGCAGGAGCATGGCGTTCAGTTCTTCGTCGCTGCGGTAGAGGACCGCGTCGTGAAATTCGTCCGGGATAATCTCGGGGTAGGAAAGCCGAGCCGGCAGCAGCGGGAGGCACCCGCAGCGGATGGCCTCGACCACCGCGACGCCGAAGTTTTCCTGGCGGGCGGTGCTGACGACGACCGCCCCCTGCTTCAGCCAGGCGAGATATTCGGCCCGCGACGCCGCATACCCGTGGTGCACGATGCGCGCCCCGTAGCGCTGCGTGGCACGCATGAAGGGGCCGGGCAACGGGTGGGCGCTTTCGCCCAGAAGCGCCAGACGGAACTCGGCGCCATGTGCCAGCACACTGTCCAGGGCCGCGAAAAAGGGCCCCGGGTTTTTGTCGTAATCCCAGCGGTGATTCCAGATAATCAACGGCGGGCAATTTGCGACCGGCGCCGAAAGGGGCTCGGCGTACGCCGGCAAATCACAGCCGGGGTAGAGCACATCGGCCTTGGCCTCGAGCTCGGCCACAATCCAGCGGGGCGGGTATTCCGGCATTCGCGCCAAAAACCCCGGCAGGCTGCCCCAAAAGGCCGCCCGGTGGATGCGGGAATTGAAGAGCAGCCGCTCCGCCGCCAGGGCGGTGGTGATATCCGTGTGGCCGAACTGGTAGTCGAAGTGCCCACCGGGGCCGAGGGGATAGGTGAGCTGGTTTTCGTGGAAATAGGCCAGGGCCGGCGGGCAGGCGCCGGCCGCGAGGGCCTTGAAATCCGCCAGGCTCATCAAGCCGCCGACGATCAGACCGTCGTAGCTTGCAAGGTCGGAAACCGCGCGCACGAAATACAACGCAGCCCCCCGGATGCGCCAGCGCCAGGATCGCGCGGGCAGCGTCAGAAGGTCGATGCGGTGCCGCGAATGGGCGGCCAGACCGGTTGCAAACGCCCGGTGGGAGCCGCCAAAAAATGATTCAAGAAACAGAAATTTTAATTTTCGCTTCACGCGCGATGGGCTTGTAAACGGTCAAAGCGGGTGATCGACAAAGATCAAACGCGTGGTGTCAAACCCCAATGCCGCGGCCTTGGCGATAAGCTCGGCCCGGATGGCGGGGTCCAAGTCCGGGGTTCTGGCCAGCAGCCACAAGTAGGACCTATCCGGTCCTGAGACCAGCGCGTAGCGGTAATTTTCGTGGTCCAGGGCAAACACGACATAGGCGCCGTAGAAGGGGCCAAAAAAGGAGACCTTCAAGTGCCCCTGATCCGGCGCTTGGGCGAAGTAGGCTTTGCCGACCGCTTTTTTCCAGCGCTTCGCTTGCGGGGAATAGCCCTGATTGACGACCTCAACCCCGCCATCCGCCCGCAGGCTGTAAGTCGCGCTGACGCGGGTCAGGCCGCGTTCGAAGGAATGGTCGAGCCGCGCGATTTCATACCATCTGCCCAGATAGCGTTCGATTTGAAAACCGCCCACGGGTGTGATGCCGGGCGGGGCAGCGGTGCACCCCGCCAGCAGAAGCGCGACGATCGTCACAATTCTTTGCATTTTGGGATCCTCTCCTCGGCCCCGGTGTCGCCGACGGCTGAAAGCACGGGCGGGACCCGGGGTTCAGGCCTGGCCTGCGGCGGGCAAAAAAACCGAACCGCAGGCGATCGATTGTCGACGACCTGGTGGCCGGGGACCACCGGCAGCCGGTGCCGGCCTCAGGGCGGACCGAAACGCGCCTCGAGGGCCCTCACGGCCTTTCGCAACCGGTTGTCGCGGCTGCCGGAAAGCACTTCAAACGGCAAGCTGCGGGCGACCAGTTCACGGTAATACAAATGGAAAAGGGTTGGGCGGTGAGCGCGGTGCTCCCGCAGCGGGTCGTCTTCCCAGGGCAGATCGATATCGGTCAGGAGGTAGAGCGCATAACGGTGAATGTCGATGGTCGCCAGGATCCAGGAGTCGCAGCGCTGAAACCTGAACTCGCTCCAAATTTTGGCGACGATCAGGTCGGTGTCGCAGAAAAGGAAGCGCTTGGCCCCGGGCTCGCAGCGCGCTTCGCTTTGCAGCTGTCCGCGAGCGATGGCGCCGATGTCTTCAAAGCGGTAGGGCCGACCGAGTTTTGCAAGATATTGCCGGGCGTATTCCGGCACCCAGAGCGTGCCGAAATGCGTTGCGAGCGCTTCTGCCAGCGCGGTTTTGCCGCTGCACTCGGGTCCGGTGATAGCGATGCGCTGAATCATCTTGACGGTGGCGATTGGCCCCTCCCCGTCGGCCAGGTTTTCGTCCGGCAGCACCCCTCCCCAACAGTTTGTCCCGCCGCCTGCCCGGACCACAAGAATAGAGTGTAACCGTAGAAACTTGGCCCGCTGCACCCAACCGGAAAACGCGGCCGCCGGCACTGGCGCGCATCCGACCCTCAAGGAACTTAATCCATTTTAAATCCATCCGATTTGCGCTATTAAAAAGCCAACAACCCTCAGAACGCAATTTTATTAATGCAGCCCAATCATTCTGACCGAAACCTGCGGCACCTGGAATGATTTTCTTTACTGCAGACCGCTGATATTGTAAATAAAACTCGTAGATCAGTT
>JAABRJ010000134.1 GCA_011390985.1 Desulfobacteraceae bacterium | reverse complement strand
TCGGGGTGGAGGCGAAGTTGCCCGGCGGCGGGCCGCCGGCATTGGTCACCAGGATTTCCGGGTCCCCCAGGGACTGCCGCACCCCTTCCAGCAAACCCCCGATCGCCTCCACGCGGCTCACATCAGCCGCGAATCCCAGGACCTCGGCGCCGGTTTGGGCGGCGATTTCCTCGGCGGCGCGCCTCGCCTGACCCCCGTCGCGGGAACAGATCGCCACCCGGCAGCCCTCCGCGGCCAATGCCTCGGCGCAGCCCCGGCCCAACCCGCGGCTGGCGGCGGTCACCAGCGCGATTTTACCGTTGATAACCAGTTCCATCTCCTCACCTCCCTGACCTGTTTGTTTGAGCGGATTACCCCCGCCGGGGCCACCGCCCGCGAGAATTTTGCCCGCCGGGATGTTCCCGAAATTGGGCTGTTTTTTTGCTGTTTTCTGAACTATCCTAATTTTAAGCAGATGAGCGCCGTCTTGGCAAGCAGCACCGAAATGGCGCAAGCGCCGAGGCCTGAAACTATACCCGGGAAACCCAACCCGCGCGCCGCAGCCCGCCTGCGGGGCAGAGCGCGCTTGCATTCAGCGCGGCTTTGAACCATAATGCGGTCCAAACGCGTTTCCGGGCGCCACGCCAGCGCCGGTTGTCCTGGCCGCCAATTTGCCGAAAATCCGCTGAGATGCCGAAAACAGACTACGAACTGCGCCTGCAATCGACGGCTACCGGGGTCGGGTATTTTGCTTGTGTTCCGGTAGCGCCGACCACCTTTGAAGACGCCGTGGCCTATCTGCGCCAAAAACCACTGGACAGCTTCATGCACAAATTTGCGCTGGACCAGCTGGCGGCCTTTGACCCGGGCAAGATTCGGGCACTGCTTGCGCAAACCGATGGCCGCGACCCGGTCTTGGAGGCCCTGCTGCACGAGGCGATCCTGCTTTGCCCCGATCTGGCCGACTGCCGCAGCGCCCTGGATCCCGGGCGCACCAGGGTCCTCGCAGCCCACACGCCGCAGATTTTTCTCTCCTCGCAGCAGCGCCCACACCACGACAGCCAGCAGCAGTGGACCCGGATTTTCGCTGAAAACCTTCTCGGCCACCGCCCGCTGCCCGATCCGGCGCAAACCGGCCTGCCCGCCTGTTACGACCCGGCAATGCTGCCGCTGGGGCCTGCCGTTGACGTCAAAACCCTGTGGGCCGCCACGCCGGAGGTTCGCGAACAGACGCAGACGCCCGCACCATCGCCAGAAACCACGGCCGCGACGGCCCTGGCGCGTCTGGAGCATCTGAAGCTTCTGGCGGATATCGAGATGCGGCATGTCGCCTCGCTCAGCCCCATCGCGCTGCTGCGCAAGTGGCACCTCAAAACGAGGGTCCGCAACGGCAAACTGAACTTCACTTTTTCTGGCATCCAGACCAGTTATGGGCGGGGGCTGAGCCTGGATGCGGCCAGGGCCTCCTATGCGATGGAGATCGTGGAGCGCCGCTCGGCCTTTGCCAGTTTCGAAGCCGATCGGGTTCAGGGCTACACGACAGCCTACGCCCTGGTCAGGGCGCGCTGGAGCGATCTGCGCGCGGATGGTGCCGACGCCCTGGACCCCGACACGCTGGGCCTGGAGGCGCCCTATCGCAACACGCCCCTTTTCTGGCTGCAAGGGCAGACCGACAGCGGGCAGCCGCTGTGGGTGCCGGCCCAGAGCGTCTTTCTTTTCTGCAACCTGGACGAAGCCCAGCTTTTCAGTGGATTGGGCTCCACCGGGCTGGCTTCGGGCAACACCCCCGCCGAAGCCCGGGTGACCGCCCTGCTGGAAGTCATCGAGCGCGACTGTGAAGCCACCGTGCCCTTCTGCCCGCACCACTGCTTCCGGCTGGAGGCCGACGACGCCCGCCTCGGCGGGCTGCTGGCCGATTACCGCAGCCGTGGCATCTATCCGATTTTCCAGGATCTGACCTCGGAATTCGGAATCCCGTGCTTCAAGTGTTTTGTCGTCAGCCCTGACGGCCGGATCGTCAAGGGGACCGGCGCCCACCTGGACGGCAAGCGTGCGGTGGTTTCGGCCCTGACCGAGACGCCCTACCCCTACCCCTACGGCCCACCTTGCCAGCCGCCGGCCACCCTCTGCCCGACGCGCCGGTTGGAATCGCTGCCGGACTACTCCAGCGGTCATGCGGCCGGCGACCTGGCCCTGCTCGAAGCTGTGCTCGCGGCCAACCGCTTGGAGCCGATCTACATCGATCTGACCCGTGAAGACGTCGGTCTTCCGGTGGTCAAGGCATTGGTGCCGGGGCTCGAGCTGATCGCGGATTTTGACGGTTTCTCGCGGGTCAGCCCGCGGCTCTTCCGCAATTACCTGCGCGCCTGGGAACGAAACCTATTTGACCCGGCAGCCTTTACCCCCCTGTCGGATGAAACGAGACCCGCATGCCCATGATCCTTTTTTGGCTATTTCTGGGGGCCGCTTCTTGCGCTTCCCCCGCCCTGGGAAACCCGTCGGCCCCGGCCAACGTTCCGGCGCTGCTTTCGGCCACGGCCCGCCATCAGGCCCTGACCCTCTGCGACGAACCGGTCCCCCTCGAACGCCAGGAAGTCCGTGAACGCTTTGAAAAGGAGTACCTGCTCACCCTGGGCGACCCTCCCCAGGTCATCCTGTGGCTCAAGCGCACCCGCCGCTACCTGCCCCACATCACGCAGAGCCTGAAAGACCATCGCATGCCCGATGACCTCAAGTACCTGGCCATTGCGGAAAGTGCCTTGCGCCCCCACGCCGGCTCTCCCAAGGGGGCCATGGGGTACTGGCAATTCATGCCGCAAACCGCGCGCCGCTATGGGCTGGTGGTAAACGACCACGTGGATCAGCGCCGCAACTTCCAGGCCTCCACCGATGCGGCCCTGCGCTATCTGACGGAACTGCATGAAACCTTCGGGTCCTGGAGCCTAGCGATCGCCGCCTACAATATGGGTGAAGAGGGACTTTGGGCCGAGATCCTCGAACAGGAAACGCGCGACTACTACCAGCTCTATCTTCCTCTGGAAACCCAGCAGTATATTTTTCGGATCCTCGCCATCAAGCTGATTCTGTCCGAACCCGAGCGCTACGGTTTCGATCTGAGCGAGTCCGACTACTACCCCGAAACACCCAGCGATACGATCACCCTGGACTGTTTCCAGGAAGTGCCGATCCGGCTGATCGCCAAGGCTTCCGGAACCGTTTTCAAGCAGATCAAGGACCTCAACCCGGAGATCCGCGGCCATTACCTCGAAGCGGGCCGTTACAGCCTGAATCTGCCCGCCGGCGCGGCCGAGGGGTTTCAACCCCGTTTTGATAAACTGTTGAAAGCCTATCTCGCCAGCCGCCCGAACCGATCGGTGACCGTCCAACCGGGGGACAACCTGAGCGCCATCGCCGAAAAATTCGGCGTCCCGTTGAAGGCCCTCCTGATCTGGAACCGAATCGAGATGGCCCAAGCGATCCACCCGGGACAAAGCTTGATAATCAAGCCCGAAACCGAAATCGACCTGGAATGACACCCGGCATTCTCATGGCAGACGGATGGCCGTGTTCTTAAACCAAAAATTTACTTATTTGATCTCAACATTATGTAATTTAAAAGGTTAGAGATCAGCCGTGACGGAGAAGCAACCGCCGTCCGGGCCTCCGCTACCCTGGGATGCAATTTTGCAGGAAAGGAGTTGCGTCAATGACCGAACTGAACAGCGTCGCCAATATCATCGCCCTCACGCTGGGCGTTGGGTGGGCCAGTGGGATCAATCTCTACGCCGCCATTTTCATGCTGGGAATCCTGGGCGCCACGGGCAACATCGCCCTGCCCCCGGACCTCCTGGTGCTGACCAACCCGATGGTGCTCTTCGCCGCGGGGGCCATGTATCTGGTGGAATTCGTGACCGACAAGATCCCGGGCGTGGACACGGCCTGGGATGCGCTCCACACCTTTGTCCGAATTCCGGCGGGGGCGCTCCTGGCCGCCGGCGCCGTGGGGGACGTCAACCCAGGGGTTGCCCTGTCGGCCGCCATTTTAGGCGGCGGTCTGGCCGCCGGGACGCATGCCACCAAGGCCGGCGCGCGGGCCCTGATCAACACGTCCCCGGAGCCATTCACCAACTGGGGCGCATCGGTGGCGGAAGACCTGTTGGTGGTGGCCGGCCTGTGGACGGCCCTGCACTACCCCTGGCTTTTTATCGGGCTGCTGGTGGTGTTTATTGGGTTGATGATCTGGCTGCTGCCCAAACTCTGGCGGGGCATCAAAAAGGTCTTCGCAGCCATCGGCCGCCTGCTGGGGCTGAAGCCAAGGCTGGAAGGCGAAAAGAAGGTTTGAGCGGTGATCAAGACAGCGGCGCTAAAAATGCGTGACTTCTATGCACGGGCGGTCGATTATTTGCGCAGCGGCGGCGGGTGGCCGACCGCTCAGGACCGACCGCCCGGCAAGGCACGCTTGCCGAGGACCGTTCGGGTGCTGATGCAGGCCGTCAGGGGCTTTCAAGAGAACAACTGTCCGCTGCATGCATCCGCTCTGACGTTTTACTCGATCCTTTCGATCGTGCCGGTCCTGGCCATGGCCTTTGGGATCGCCAAGGGCTTCGGGTTTGAAAGACTGCTGGAAAGACGGATCATCGAGGAGTTTCAGGGCCAGCAGGAGGTGCTGACCTGGGTGATCACCTTCGCCAATCGCATGCTGGAAGATACCCGCGGCGGCCTGGTGGCCGGCCTCGGGGTGGTCCTCCTGTTCTGGTCGGTGGTCAAGGTGCTCAGCCATATCGAGAACTCTTTCAACGCCATCTGGCGCGTCCAGGAGACCCGCAGCTACTGGCGAAAATTCAGCGACTATCAGGCCATCATGCTGATCTCCCCGCTGCTGATGATCATGTCGAGCAGCGCCACGGTCTTTATCAACACCCAGGTGGCCAACATCACCGAACGCGTGGCGTTGCTGGGCTATTTCAGCGGGGCGATTTTTTTCGGCCTCAAAATCCTGCCCTTCTGCCTGATCTGGTTCCTTTTTTCATTTCTTTACATCTTGATCCCCAACACCCGGGTCAAGTTCAGTGCGGGGATTCTGGCGGGGGTGATGGCCGGCACCCTGTATCAACTGGCCCAGGGGGCCTACATCGAATTTCAGGTGGGGGTGGCACGCCACAACGCAATTTACGGAAGCTTCACGGCGCTGCCGCTTTTTCTCGTCTGGCTGCAGATCAGCTGGCTGATCGTGCTGTTTGGCGCACAGTTCGCGTTTACCCAACAGAATCTGGAGAACTATGAAGTAGATCGGGAATGGGGCCGTCTCAGCCCCTACCGCCTGCGCCTGATGACCCTCAAGGCCGCCCGCCTGATGGTCAAAAATTTTGCCGCTGGCGATCCCCCCCTGACCCGCATCGATCTTGCCCGGCAATTGTCTCTGCCGCTGCACTTGGTCGACCGCATCCTGCAGGACCTTCTGGAAAGCGGGACCTTCAATGAAACCGCTGACCGAAAAAGTAAAGACCCGGCTTTTCAGCCGGCCCGCGACATTCAATTATACACTCTCGCCTATCTCCTGGACGCCCTCGACAACCGCGGCCGCCACGCGCCTGCCGATGGGGCGGCGGCCGGAGAGGAGGAC
>JAABRJ010000133.1 GCA_011390985.1 Desulfobacteraceae bacterium | reverse complement strand
TTGGTTGGTTATGTGCTCGAAGGTGAGCGCGCGATTCGCTCCCTTTGGAAGCTGACGCCACCGCAGGCGCGATAAACGTCAGCAGGGGCGGTGGTCTGGAGATGGCGCGATTCGGTTTGAATCCGAGGGCTGTCTCCAGGCCGCCCGCCTTTTTGGATGTTCGTCATTTTGACCGCTGGAGGCCTCATGCTTCTTAAAAAAATCACGATATATGCTGTGGTGGTCCTGCTGCCGGCCTGCGGCTGGGCAGGATACTACCAGTACCGAGATGCCAGTGGCGTCGTTCACTTTACCGACGCCATCGCGGAAGTTCCTGAAAACCAGCGCGCGGCGCTTCAGATCCATCAAGATCTCGGGGATGCGACGCCGCGCCAAAAAATCGCCGACAAGGCTGCCGCCAGTGGGCAGACCCAGGGAAATCCCATGGGTCGCCTGGAAGACCCCGATGCCTTGGAAAACCAGCTGAAAACCCTCAAGGGTGACTTGGATGTGGCCTACCGGGAGATAACCGACGCCAAGGAAAGGCTTCCATCGGACCCGCCTGCCAGCGATGATCCGGCTTCGATTGATTATGCCCGCCAGGTCCGCGATTTAAACGCCCTGATCGCGGCCTACGAAAAAAAACGGCAGGAATATGAAAAAGGGGTCAACGCCTTCAACCAGGAGATTCAATCCACCGCTGATGGGCTTGCTGCCTCTGAAAGCCCTTAAACGACCTTTGGGTAAAGACCCGCCCGCCCACCAAACTGGGGGGGATTGATGTTCTTTTCTGGGATGCGCCAGTTTGCGGCGCGTCCTAATCTTTTCAGTGCGGTTTCAAGACGGTTGGATTCATCGCATCGCCCCGGAGACCAGGATTTTATGCAAGTTGATGTCAGCAATCCACTGTCAGATACCAATGTTTGCAAAGCGCTGTTCAGCCAGGGGGTAATTTCCCGGGACCAGGCCAAGGAAATCCTCGGAAGAAAGGACAGCCTCAAAAAACGGTTGGCGGACCGGCTGGGAAATAAAGAAGAGGGCAACGGGTCAACGCACACCGGGGCATCCTGTCCGGTGGACATGATCGAGGTGCTCACGTCCCGTAACTTGGACCGCACAAGCGACGCCTTCATGGGGTTGGACGAGGAGGTAGTGTACAAGGCCCTGGCGGCGCAATGGAAAATCCCCTATCGGAAAATAGACCCGCTTAAACTCGATTTAAACCTGGTCACGACAACCATTCCCCGCTCTTTTGCCCGCAAGCACCTGGTCCTGCCCATCGAGATTCAAAAAGACACGCTGATCGTGGCCACCTGCAACCCGTTTAACCTCGAGGCCATGGATGATATCGCCCGCGTGCGGAACCTGCGAATCAGCCCGGTGGTGACACCGCGGGCGGATATCATCAAGATCATCAACGAATTTTTCGGGTTCAAACGCTCTATTGTCGCGGCGGAAAGCCAGTTTTCCTCACCCCTGGTCGATTTGGGGAATCTCGAGCAGTACGTGCGGCTGAAGTCGGTGGAAGAGCTGCCGTCCAATGATCAGCACATCGTCAATGCGGTCAACCATCTGCTGTTGTATGCCTTCGACCAGCGCGCCAGTGATATCCACATTGAACCCAAAAGGGATACCACCCTGATCAGAATGCGGATCGACGGTGTTCTGCACACCGTTTACGAGCTGCCCAAAAAGGTGCACTTCGCCATCGTCAGCCGGATCAAAACCATGTCCCGGCTGGACATGGCCGAAAAGCGCAGACCCCAGGACGGGCGCATCAAGACCGATAATGGGGGGGACGAACTGGAAATACGGGTATCCACCGTTCCGGTGGCCTTCGGTGAAAAGGTGGTCATGCGCATCATGGATCCGGACATCTTGTTCCAGGATCTTGATCGCCTCGGGTTCAGCCCTTCCGACATCGAACGCTACGGCAAAATTATCAGCAAACCCCATGGTATCGTGCTGGTCTGTGGACCGACGGGCAGCGGTAAATCCACCACCCTCTATTCGACCCTGCGCAAGTTGTCGACCCCTGAGATCAACATCACCACCGTGGAGGACCCGATTGAAATGGTCCACGAGGATTTTAACCAGATCGCGGTCCAGCCCGCGGTCAATATCACGTTCAGTTCGATTCTGCGCAACATCCTGCGTCAGGACCCCGACATCATCATGATCGGTGAAATGCGCGATCTCGAGACCGCCGAAAATGCCGTCCAGGCCGCCATGACCGGTCACCTGGTGCTTTCGACGATCCACACCAACGATGCGGCGTCTGCCATCACCCGCATGATTGATCTGGGAATTCCGTCATTTCTGATTCAGGCGACGGTGGTCGGCATCGTTGCCCAACGGCTGGTGCGCAAAGTGTGCGAAAAATGTGCGGAGTCTTACGCCGTCAGCATTGAAGAGCTGCTTCGGCTGGGGCTTGCGGTCGGCAAAAGCCCGACGGAGCGGGTGATGCTGCGGCGTGGAAAAGGCTGCCAGCGTTGCCGCGGGACCGGCTTCTTCGGCCGCACCGGTGTTCATGAGGTAATCCCTTACTCGGATGCCATCCGTCGGTTGACGACACCCGAGGCTGATGCGCACGCCATTACGGCCGAGGCGGTTCGTGAGGGAATGGTAACCATGCGGGAGAGCGCCATCCAGAAAATGCTGGCCGGAATTACAACGACTGAGGAAGTGCTGCGGGTGACGTGGGAGAAGGTTTAAACCGCAGATTGGAGGGCCGGGGAGGGTGTCGAAGACCATGGGCCGCTCACTGAGAGGGGCGGCCGCTGATTTTCCTTCAGTCGCTCTATCCGCTCTTCGATGGTGCACTCGCCGCGCTCGCCAATCAATCCACGTTTCTCCCTATGCCCCCGATAGGCTTTTGGTAATCCGGATGATGGCTGCCCATCGTCGGCATGTGCCGTTGCGGTGTATGATCACAGGCCGGGGTAGTTTGGTCACAACCGGTATGGTATGGTGTTGCCGGGTTTGCGTTTTTAAATGCAAGGATAAATGGTAAGCCCCCTTTGCGCTGATGTTACGCAAAAGGGGGCTTGTCATTTTTCGGAATTTGGCCCCGGGCGGCGGGGGCTGCATGTCCGGCAGCCGTTTTCAGGGCAGCGCGGTGTGAATCGGGAACCCGGGTTGAATGTTGCGCTGGGCTTCTGTGATCAACACGGTGGCGGTCTTCGTTTCCGTGTGCAGCACCAGACATTTCCCAAAATCAACGATCGGCAGGGCAACCATTTCTTTCGATTCTGGATCCAAACGGCAATATTGCTGCTCATAAATGGCGTAAACCTGGCCCGGCTGGATGCCGTCGCTGTCCCCCTTGTCGATAAACGCGATCGTGTTGTCCCCGATTTCAACCGTGTTTTCCTCGGAGATGATCAGCCTTCCGGAAAGGTTGGGCAGGCTTTCCTGCAGTTTTACCTCCGAAGACCGACTCTGGTAGGGAATCAGATGGTCATTTACCCGAATTTCACGGTAGACCCTGACGATTTTGGCGACCGCCAATTGGGCACTGGACTGGGTGATTTCGACGACGCCGGTCAAATAATGCTGGTACCCGATTTCCTTTCGGGTCTTTTTTTCGATCAAGGGTTTGAAAACCCGGTAGGTGGTGAAACGCGAACCCACCGCAAGCAGGGTGTTGGCCGCCGGCTTGATATAAAGGACGTCATGGGTGGCGTTGATCGTTTTGTCCTCCGCTGTTTTTGCTATGGTTCCAAAAGGCGTGAGGGGTTCTTCGCGGATAAAGCCAATTTGATCCATCGCGGGATAGGTGAAAAACCCCGCTTTGTTCAAGGGACCGCGGCCACCCTCCGCTGAAAGCTGGGTGGCGGCATTCGGGGCCATGGGGTAACCATGAAAAAGCCGGATGCGATCGCCAGGATAAATCCAGTGGGGGTTCGCGATATGGCGGTTTTCCTTCCAGAGCTCAGGCCACTGGAACGGGGCGCCAAAAAAGCGATCGGATAAGTCCCAGAGGGTGTCTCCCTTTCTGACCGTGTAATGATATCCGGTTTCCTGCTCGACCGTCAGCGGGTGATGATCGGCGGCTGCTGCCTCAGAGAGGGAAAAGAGGGCGGGAATGATGAAAACGCTGCCAACGACTCTCAACAGTCTTTTTTTGAACATCGATTGCTCCGAATTTTCAGTGGTTAACCCTGCGGGGTATTTACCCTGAGGTTGACGCCGCCGCAAAAAGGTCGACTGCGTCTCGCACCCTATCACGGGCTTCCTGCGGTATCCCTTCACCGGTTCATCAAGGTTAGTATCGGAACATTATTAAGAAACTTGACAAGGAGGTTTACGTCATTATCCATCCAAAACGAAAAAAGCCTGCGCGTTGAGGAACGCGCAGGCTTGATGGATGGCTTTCAGGCCAAGGGTCGGAGCGGGAGGGCTTACATCATGCCGCCCATACCCCCCATGCCGCCCATACCGCCCATGCCGCCGCCGCCGGCGCCCGGCATGGGCTCCTGCTTTTCTTCCGGCTTGTCGGCGATCATCGCCTCGGTGGTGAGCATCAGCCCGGCCACGCTGCCGGCGTTCTGCAGGGCAAAGCGCACAACCTTGGTCGGGTCGATGACACCGGCCTCGATCAGATCTTCGTAGACGTTGGTTTCAGCGTTGTAACCGAAAGCCCCTTCGGATGCCTTGACCTTGTCGATCACGACCGATCCCTCAAAGCCGGCATTGTTGGCAATCTGCCTCAGCGGCTCTTCGATCGCGCGCATAACGACTTTTACGCCCAGCCTTTGATCGGCCTTGATCTTGATTTTGTCGAGCGCTGCCAGGCAGCGCACCAGGGCCACGCCGCCACCGGGAACGATGCCTTCCTCGACTGCCGCGCGGGTGGCGTTCAGCGCGTCTTCGACGCGCGCCTTTTTCTCTTTCATTTCGGTCTCGGTGGCGGCACCGACATTGATCACGGCCACACCGCCGATCAGTTTGGCCAAACGCTCTTGAAGCTTTTCACGGTCGTAGTCGGAAGTGGTCTCTTCGATTTGGGCGCGGATCTGTTTGACACGGCCCTCCAGGGCGCTACGGGCACCGGCGCCGTCGACAATGGTGGTGTTGTCCTTATCGATGGCAATCCGTTTGGCCTTGCCCAGATCGGTCAGCGCCACGTTTTCCAGCTTGATGCCGAGGTCTTCCGAGACGACCTGGCCGCCGGTCAGGATGGCAATGTCTTCGAGCATGGCTTTGCGCCGATCACCGAAGCCCGGGGCCTTGACGGCCGCTACCTGCAGCGTGCCCCTGAGTTTGTTGACCACCAGGGTGGCCAGGGCCTCGCCGTCGACATCCTCAGCGATGATCAGCAGGGGTTTGCCCATTTTGGCAACCTGCTCGAGGATGGGGAGCAGGTCTTTCATGTTGCTGACCTTTTTCTCGTTGATGAGAATGTAGGGGGAATCGAGGGAGACGACCATTTTTTCGGGGTCGGTCACGAAGTAGGGCGAGAGATAGCCGCGGTCAAACTGCATGCCTTCAACCACCTCCAGGGTGGTCTCCATGCTTTTGGCTTCCTCGACGGTGATGACGCCTTCTTTGCCGACCTTGTTCATGGCCTCGGCGATGATGTTGCCGATGGTTTCATCGTTGTTGGCCGAGATGGTCCCGACCTGCGCAATTTCGCGCTGGTCTTTGGTCGGTTTGCTGATCTTCTGAAGTTCCTTGACCGCTACCT
>JAABRJ010000132.1 GCA_011390985.1 Desulfobacteraceae bacterium | reverse complement strand
GTATTGGGCGCCTGTGGGACTCCAAGACGGAGCCGTCTTCCAGCGACGACTCCGGCGAGGCCGGCCATCGCGGGCGCCGCTTCCTTGAGCAGGTCCAGTCCAGTAATTTTGACGCAACCTATCTTCAGAAGGTGGTCGAAGAGATCAAGCTGATTGAAGAGGGCCTCAAAACGCTGATCGCCGCCCGCACCCGCAAAATCGTCGAGGAGCGCGTGCCGGTGGACAAGCAGCGGCCGGTGGCTTACGGCCTGATGCGCAGACTGCTGGTGAGGCTGGGCTGGCTGCGGCAGAAAATTGAAACCTTCACCGATTATGAAGTCGTCCGCAAAGAGGTTCCCCGTGAACCCAATGAGGTCGCCATCACCGAGTTCAGGGGCATGATCGACCGTTACATCGAAAGCCTCATCGCCTTAAACGATGGCCTGCGCGGCACCGTCCAGGAGGTAAGCGCCATCGTCCGGAATTTAACCGACGTCAGCGACGTCTACACCGATCAGATCCACCACGATCGCAACGCCTACTACGAGCAGATCCGCCACAGCCGCAGCCTCGAGGGCCAGCTGAACGAGATTGCGGCCCTGCATGAGTCGTTGAGCCCTTTGAACGCACGCTTTCCGGAAGTGGAAAAAGCCCGGGATCACCTCGAGATGGCGCTTGGCGACAGCCAGGGGATGGAGTTCAAACTGAAAACCGGCATCGACATGAGCGTCAACTACCAGGCCGCCTTGAAAAGCTACCGCCGCCTGATCAACGATTTCAAGGAGCGCGGCGACATCCATGTCAGCATGGTCGAGAAATTCGCCCAGGGCGCCAGTCACATGAAGATCGCCGTGGACAACGTCTCCCAGATCTGTTCGGGGGTGGCCAAGGTCACCCAGTCCATGATCATGATCGTGGAAAGCATCGAAGGCGGCAACAAGGTCCTGGGGCGATACGCGGCGCTCATCGGCGACGGGGCCGCCAGCACCCCCCAGTGGGATATGGAATACAGCGAGTTGAAGGCGGCGGAGGCGATCTACGAGAAAAACAGCGAAGTGCGCCTGCAACAACTTGAACGCAACCGCCAGGAAATCGAAAACCTGATCGCCGCAAGACCGCTCCTGAAGGAAGGGTAAAGCGCGCCGGCGTACCCATGGACGCTGCAGGCGCAACCGAAAACGCCACCCAGCTTTTGGGCGGAAACCCCCCGCGACCCGCCTTCGCCCCCCCCTTTTCGAGCTTGCACCCGCAAGGCCATGACCGCAGCCGAATCAGCTTCGATCCAGGTGTTGCGCCGGCCGCCCGTCCGGATCGGATTTTGGATTTTCGATGCTCTCGCCGAGTTCGTCGATCCAGGTCTTTTCGAACAGGTGAATGCCGCGGTGGTAGGCCGCACGGCCGATCAGGTGCGCGGCAACCGGGGCGGTCAACAGCAGAAACACGATGACCGCAACGGCCCTCAGGGTCGTGCCCAGTTCGCCGGCGGCCACGGCTTCCGCCGCCAGGATGCATCCCGTACCCAGCGTCCCGGCCTTGGTGGCGGCGTGCATTCGGATGAGGGTATCCGGCAGCCGGAGCATACCCACGGCGGCCACGAGGCAAAAGAGGCTGCCGACGAGCAGCAGGGCGGCCGCGATGAACGCGCTCATCGCTTCTCCCCTGGGGTCTGGCGCCCACGGGAGCGCAGCAGAAATCTGGACAGGGCCACGGTCCCCAGAAACGCCACCAGGGCATAGGCGATGGCGACATCCAGAAACGAGGTGTCCCCGGAATGGACGGCATAGACGGCCAGAAAGGCGACGATCAGCACCGAGATCAGGTCCAGCGCCACAACGCGGTCGGCCGCCTGCGGCCCACGAACCAGGCGGATAAAGGAAATCGCCGCACTGACGATCAGCAGGGCCAGCGCCAAGCGGCTGGCGGCCTGAAGCGCCGTTTGGCCGTCGATGATCATCGGGTCACCTCCAGTACACGCCGCTCCAGGCCGTCCTTGATGCTTTTTCGGAAACGTTCCGGATCGTCCAGAAACATAACATGCACAAAAAGGGTGCGCCGGTCTTCGGAAAGATCGATGCTGAGGGTACCCGGCGTCAGCGAAATCAGGTTGGCCACCAGCAGGATCTCCAGGTCGCTTTCGGCGCTCAGGGGAATACCGACGATCCCCGGCCGGCTGATGTGCCCGGGGGTCACCACGTCCCACAGCACCCGCAGGTTGGACAGGACCAACTCCACCAGAAAATAGCCCAGCAGACGGGCGGTTTTCGGCACCCGCTGGAAATAGCGCGACTCACCGTACAGCGGCCGGGTGATCCACAGCGCCATGTAACCGAGGGCGAAGCCGACCAGAAGCCCGGACAAGGTAAACCGCCCCTGAACCCCGATGAAGCCGAGTGCGATAAAACCGTTGATGAAAAACAGGTTCATCGAACACTCCCCAAAACACTGTATACATAGGCGCTCGGATCGAGCAGCTCCTCGGAAGCCAGCCGGGCCATCTGGTAAAGGGTCTCGGGCGCCAACCCGATCAACACCGTCAATGCCGCCAGGACCCCAACCGGCGCCAGCATCCAGGCCGAAACACGGCTTTCGCCGCCGGCTTCCTGGCGGTCGGCCGCGGCTTTCGGTTTCCAGAAGGCCTCGTTCCAGATCTTGCTCATCGAATAGACGGTCAACAGGCCGACCACCGCAGCGACGCCGGCAAGAACGAAATGGCCGGCATCAAGACTGGCCCGAATCAGAATCAATTTCGCCCAGAACCCGGAAAGCGGCGGAATTCCCGCCAGCGAAAAAGCGGGGATGAAAAACAGCAGCGCGCCGAGGCCGCGGGTGCGGAACAACCCGCCCAGGCGCGCCAGCTCGAATGAGCCGCCCCACTGCCGGATCAGGCCGCTGATCAGAAACAGATTGACCTTCACCACGATATGGTGAAGCAGATAGAACACGGCCCCGGTCAGGGCCAGGGGCGTCAGCAGACCCAGGCCGAGAACCATGTACCCGACCTGGCTGATGATGTGAAACGAAAGAATGCGCCGGATTTCACTGTGCGCCGCCGCGCCCAGCACACCGATGATCATGGTCAGGGCTGCGGCCCCCAGCACCAGATCCCGCACGCCGCTGTCCCCAAAGGGAAACAGCAGGGTGAAGGTTCGGATCAGGGCATAAACGCCGACCTTCGTCAACAGGCCTGAAAAGATTGCGGATACCGCCACCGGCGGGGTGTGGTAGGAGGCCGGGAGCCAGAAAAACAGCGGAAAGAGCCCGGCTTTGATGCCGAATGCGGTCAGAAACAAGACGGACACGGCCGCCACCTGGCCCGGATCGGAAACCGTTTGCAACTTGAGGTGCAGGTGGGCCATGTTAAGGGTTCCGGTCATGGCATAGACCAACCCTAAACCGGCCAGAAACAAAAGGGTCGAAATCAGGTTGATGACCACGTACTTGACCCCACCGTCCAGTTGCGCGCGGGTTCGGCCGAGCACCAGCAAGGCGAACGAGGCCATCAGCATGACTTCGAACCAAACGTAAAGGTTGAACAGGTCGCCGGTCAAAAATGCGCCGCTGATGCCTCCCACCAGAATGTGCAGCAGTGGGTAATAGCCCCGCTGAAGGCAATCGGCGGTGATCTCGGCCCGCGAATAAACGGCTACGGACCCGTAGACGACCCCGGTGATAAGAACCATCAACGCGCTGAGGTGGTCTGCGACCAGGGCGATGCCGAACGGCGCCGGCCAACCGCCCACGTTGAGGACGGCAATCCCGTGGTGGTGGACCCGGTAGAGCAGCATGCCGCCGACGGCCAGGTGCACAGCGGCGCCGAGGATCGCCGAGGCGCTCTGGAAATGCAGCCGCCGGCGCCCCAGCAGCGCAACGGCTGCGACAACAAACGGGATGATGATGGGCGCTGCCAGCAATCCGTTCACGGTTCCGCCCTTTCCCGCGGCCCAGGGCCGGCGGTGACGGATTCGGCATCGGTCATGGCCTCGGTGTTCACGGTCCCCAGTTTCTGGTAGGTTACGAAAAACAAAATAAAAATGAAAACCAGCAGCGCGAACCCGATCACGATCGCCGTCAGAATCAGCGCCTGAGGCAGACTGTTGGCGACCGCGGCAACCGGCAAGCGCGAACCGTCCGGAATCAGCGGGGGGCGCGCGGTCCCCGGCCGGCCGGCAGCGAAAATCAACAGGTTGACGGCGTTGCTGGCCAGCACGAGCCCGAAGATAAAGCGCACCAGATGTCTGCCGAGCATCAGAAACAGGCTGGCGGCCAGCATCGCACCACTCAGCAAGGCCAAGACGGTCTCCACTTCAACTTTCCTCCAACTCAAGTACGAGGGTCAAAATGGTCCCCAGGACGACAAGGAATACGCCCACATCGAATACCAGGGGCGTACCAAGGGCCGGGGCGCCGTTTTCGGGCCCCGCCGGCCACCACAAACCGGTCAGGTAGGGCTGTCCGGCGGCCACGGCCAACAGACCGGCAGCGATGGCCAGCAAAAGGCCGCATGCGACCAGAACCAGCGGGTCGACCCGCAGGGCCCGCCGGACCGGCTGCGGTCCTTCGGCAATCGCAAACAGCGAAAAACCGGTTCCGGCCACCAGCGCCGCGGAAAAGCCGCCGCCCGGAGCGTTGTGACCGCGAAAGAGCAGATAGACCGAAAAAACAAGGATCAATCCGACCAGAATGCGATTGGCGACTTGGAGAATGAAGGACGGCATGCTCGCAGTCACCTCCTTCGTCCGGTAATCAGGGCGAACCCGGCCAGACCGGCCGTGGCGACCACAACGATCTCGCCCAGGGTGTCCAGGCCGCGAAAATCGACCAGAATGACGTTGACGATGTTTCGCCCGTGGGCGGCAAGATAGCTGTTGTGTTCAAAAAATTCCGTCAGCTGTCGATCCAGGACGCCGCTGGTGGTCGCCATGGTCAGCGCGGCGACCAGTGTTCCGGCGCCGACGGCCACCAGGGCATCGAACCAGCGCGCGGCTGAGCCGACGTCTGCGGCTTGCTCCAGCGGCGGCAGGCGCAGCAGAACGATGGCGACGATGATCAAGGTCAGGGTTTCCACCAGCAACTGGGTGAGCGCCAGATCCGGCGCACCGTAGGCCAGAAAGACCAGCGCCGCACCGGAGCCCACCACCCCCAGGGCGCAGACCGCCAGGATGCGGCTGCGGGCTGCCACCACAACGCCCACGGCGCTCGCCATGAGGGCCACCAGCAGCCACTGCCAAAAGGACAGGGCCGGGAAAAGCGGCGGCTCGAAGAAGCCTTCTGCATTGAGGGCCCAGACACCGGCTGCAGTCAGCGTAAAGACGGCCAGGATCGTCACCAGATAGCGGTGCAGCGAGCCGTTTTGGATAAATCCCGTCAGCATCACAGCAGTTCGCGCCGTGGCGGCCATCCCCAGCTCGTAGACCCCGTTTGCGGTGACGGGCATCCCGGCCGCCAGGGCCACGACCGAGCGCCGCAGCGGCCGTCTGATCAGGTAAAAACAGGCCCCCAGCACAAGGGTCAGGACGCTCAACAGGAGCGGATTGTTGACGCCATGAAACAGGGTCAGCCCGCTGTGCTCGGCGATGGGGTTGATCGCCGAGACGGCCGGCTCCACCAGCCATCGCCCAACCCAGTCGGGGATGATGCCGAATATCAGGCACAACGACCCGATCACCACCGGCCCCAGCCACATGCAAACCG
>JAABRJ010000131.1 GCA_011390985.1 Desulfobacteraceae bacterium | reverse complement strand
GACACCCCCTAAATCACGGTCACATTGACGGCCGCCGGACCTTTCTGACCCTCGGTGATATCGAACGTGACGCGATCGCCCTCTTTGAGAGACTTGAAACCGCTGGCGTTGATCCCGCTGTGATGCACGAAAACGTCAGGCCCGTTTTCCTGCTCGATGAAACCGTAGCCCTTGCTATCATTAAACCATTTTACCACGCCCTCTGCCATTCTGAACCCTCCTTTCAACAAAAATTTTCATGGTTCCAGGCTTCAGGAGGCCGCGCCCGAGAATCGGGCCGCACCTGAGCGCAGGACCTCGCCCGCATCCGCTGCGGGCATTTTCAATTCGGTCTGAATATAGCGAAAAAATACAAGAATGCAATAAAATTCCTCTCGGCGCAGCCGCTGACGGCAACCCGGGTTTAACGACCGCAGGCAAAACTGCCGAGTCCGCACGCCCAGGAAAATCCGATGGCAACAGCGACCGCCGCCAACGCGCAAAAATGGCAGCGTCTGCCGGGGGCGGCTTCCATCAGCAGCGCAAAACCGCCGCCCAGTACCATGCCGGCGGCAAAACCGAACAGGTGCGCGAGAAGATCGGAATTTTGGGCCGTTCCCAAGACCGCTAGCAGCGCCAGCCCTCCACCCAGGGGCAGCAAGGCACGCAACCGCTCGCCCGGAATGCGGATTCGGCGGGTGAACTGGATGGCGCTGAGGATGCCCAGTGCGCCGAAAATGGCCGTCGAACTGCCGACCGAAAGGTGCCCCGAGCGGAAGAAGACGGCATTCAGGGCGTTGCCCAGACCGCCGCTGGCCAGCACCATCAGCCAGCCGAGTCCCCAGCCGCAGAGGGAGGCCACAGCCGTTCCAAAAAGGGCGATGCCCACCAGGTTGCCCACCAGATGCAGCGCGTCGGCGTGGATCATGAGGGCCGTGATTGTCCGGTGCCATTCACCCTGGAGGATGGCGCCGGCCGAGGCGCCGCAGGCGCTGACGACCCGGTCGGGATTGGTGCTGGTCACGCGCGCCAGGTGCATGCCGGCGAGGAGCGCCGCCGCCCAGAGGCCGCTGAAGGCGACCGGCAGCCGCCGCCGGTTTTCCTCCGCCGGGTTCGGCGGCGGGTTTTCCGCTTCGTAACGGCTGAGGGCCGTCCGGGCCCTGGCGGCATCCTCCCGGGCCACCGACAGGGTCCAGTTCTCCCCACAGCGGCTGATGGTGTGGCGGATGTTCAGCACCGAGCAGACCAGGCCATAGGTCCGGGCCTGCTTGCGGGTAAGGTTGTCCCTCAGGGGTACCATGCGCAGTCACTCCCAGGCGGTTGATTGAAGGGCATTGCGCATCGCTGCCGGCGCCGGATTAAAGTTTCCGATCGGCCGGCCGATCAGGAGACTACATGCTTCTCGAATGTGCGTGCATCTTTTAAACCGGTCATCCTCAAAACAAAATAAAAAAAACCGTGATGCCGCCGGTTAAAACAACGGCATTCAGAGAAGCAGCACCACCCGTAATCAGAGGTTGGGGCACACGTTTCAGGTCAACGTTTCAACTCAACCCACCAAATAAAAGCGGCCCTTAGACGGCGCCGCTTTTATTTGGGCCCGGCTGCCCGCCGTTCTGACTGCCCGTCTCTTTGCCTTCCCGTTGCGCGCCCCGGATCCAGCACCCAGCCGACCGCCACTGCTTTTGCCAAACGCCGACCACGGCCGCCCTGGGGTGGGCAACCGGAGGACTTGCCATGGGGGGCTGGGATTGTTAGCTTGCAAAATTATAAAACCAGCCGACGCTCCGAAGCCCAGTGGCGCCGGCGGCCATTGACAGCACCCTCAAACCTGCGCCCCGCGCGCCCGCGTGCGGCAAGCCACTCGAAAGCGAAGGGACCCATGAGCGACTTTAAAAACGACCAGTTGTTGACCATCGTCACCCATATTGCCGAGAAGCACGGCTGTAAAATCGTGGACATCGATCTTGATAACCACACGCTCAACCTTGACGGGCCGGAATGCAACCAGGTGGCCTGCGCCATCGAACTGGAATCGGTGCTGGGTTGAGGCCGGCGGCCATGACCGTCAGACCAGCGCCAGCGCCGCCGCCAGTTCCGCCAGCGCAATTTCCGTCACCACGGACCGGCCGATATCCGTCAGCAATACAAAGCGGACGGTGTCGCCGGTCCTCTTCTTGTCCTTGCCCAAAGCCTCCAGGACCGCTTTGCGATCAAAATCCATCCGAACCGGCAACCGCAGATGCGTCAGCAGCGCCCGCAGACGCTGGTAGGCGGCTTGCGGCAGGAGCCCGCGGTTGACCGAGAGGGCCGCAGCGATCAGCATGCCGACGCTGACGGCCTCGCCGTGCAGCGCACCGGTTGCCTTCTCCAGAGCGTGTCCGAAGGTGTGGCCGAAATTCAGTTTGCGCCGCTCGCCCTGCTCGTGCTCGTCCTGATTGACCACCGCCGCCTTGATGGCCACGCAGCGCGCCACCAGGTGGGTGATGACCTCGGGGGCAAGGGCCAGGGCGGCCTGCCAGTGGGTTTCCAAATAGGCGAACAGCGCGGCGTCGGCGATCGCGCCGTGTTTGACGATTTCGGCAAACCCTGATGCCAGCTCGCGCTCCGGCAGGCTGCGCAGCATGTCCGGGTCGCAGAGCACAAAGGCCGGCTGGCGAAACGTCCCCACCATGTTTTTATACCCGCCGAAATTGACCCCGTTTTTCCCGCCGACCCCGGCGTCCACCTGTGCCAGGAGTGAGGTCGGCACCAGGCCGCAGCCCACGCCGCGCAGGTAGGTGGCGGCGACAAAACCGGCGATGTCACAAACGATCCCCCCGCCGATGCCCACGATAAACGTCGATCGTTGGGCTTCAATTGCCACCAGCCGCTCGAAGATGGCCACAACGGTTTTCAGTGTTTTGTTGGTTTCGCCGGTGTCGATGCGGATCACCTCGCACGGGGGGAAGCGCTCGCCGTAGTGCTGCCAGAGATTGGGGTCGGTGACGAGGACGCTTTCGGCCACCGGTATGTGCGCGGCCAGGCGGTCGAAATTTTCGCCGATCAGGATCGTGGAGGTCCCTTCCCGGCCTTGGATCGTGACGGGGGTCATGGCCTTACTGCTCCTTGAAGCTGTCAAAGATCGCTCGCACCTGGTGGCAGAGGGTTTCAAACTGGTGCGGGTAAAGGGACTGAGCCCCGTCGCTCAACGCTTTTTCGGGGGTGTGGTGGACCTCCACCATCAGCCCGTGAGCGCCCACGGCCACCCCGGCGCGGCTCAGGGGGATGACCTGATCCCGGCGGCCGCCGGCGTGGCTGGGATCGATGATGATCGGCAGGTGGCTTTCCTTGCGGACCACCGGTACGGCCGAGATGTCAAGGGTGTTGCGGCTGTGGTTGACAAAGGTCCGCACGCCGCGTTCACACAGGATCACCGCGCTGTTGCCGCCTTCGAGGATATACTCCGCGGCCATCAGCCACTCGTCGATCGTGGCGGCCATGCCGCGCTTGAGCATGACCGGTTTACGGGCTTTCCCCGCCCGGCGCAGCAGGCTGAAGTTCTGCATGTTGCGGGTGCCGATCTGGATGATGTCCGCGTATTCCTCGACCAGGTCGAAGGTTTCGTCGTCCATGACCTCGGTAACCACCGGCAGGCCGGTGGTCTCGCGGACCTTGGCCAGTCTCTTGAGGCCTTCCAGACCCATCCCCTGGAAGGAGTACGGTGAGGTCCGCGGCTTGAAGGCGCCGCCCCGGAAGATCTGAGCGCCGGCCTGCTTGACGAGTTTGGCGATGGTCATGGCCTGGGTTTCGCTTTCGATGGCGCAGGGACCGGCAATCAGAGTCAGGTGGCCGTTGCCGATGACCACATCCCCCACGTGGATGATGGTGTCTTCCATTTGGGATTCCCGGCTGACCAGTTTGTAGGGCCGGGTGATGGGGACCGCCTCCTTGACGCCCGGCAGCCCCAGGAAGGCGTCGGCGTCGATGGGCCCCTTGTTGTTGAGAATTCCGATGGAAACGCGCTCCCCGCCTGGAATGGGGCGTGCGGTGTAGCCGTTGGCCTCGATTGTGGCCACGACGGCCTGAATTTCTTGCGGTGTGGCGTTCTGGTTCATGACAATCAGCATGGGGGGTCTCCTCTGTACGGGTAAAAGGTGATGCACAAAAAAAAGCCGTGGGGGTGGGCCCACGGCTTTTGGCGAAAAAAATAAGGACCGTAGGCTTTGGGGGCCCGCGGTCCTTTTTCAGGTCTGTTCTTGCCTGACGGCGCAAACTATCCGGTAACCGGTCGAAGCCCCTTGCGAGCGGGTCGCCACCACCAGTACCAGCGATAATTGTGTGGGCCGTCAGGTGTCATGATCGTCTTTGCTTTGCGTTCGGGAAATGATGTCGAGTGAATTTGGTCTATAGGAAACCTGTCTCGGGTTTGTCAAGCGCTTTTTGAAGGGGCGGTTTTTGGCTGCAGCCCTCAGCTCTTGCCATCGCCGGTGGCAGGTGGTTCCAGGAAGCCTTGCAGGTCTCCGACAAAACTGTCGCGCCGCCATTGGGGAATGACATAGACCCAGGCGCTGAGGCGCTGGTTCAATTCCCGGATTTCTGTCTCCCGATCGGAGGCGGGGGCGTCTTCACCCACGGCCGCCGGCGCCTGGTAGGCGGTCTGCACCCTGAGGTAGCAGGCCTCGGGGTTCTGGGGCAGTGCCGGTCCGACCGCCAGCGTGTACAGGCTGCCATCGAAGAGCCGATACTCGATCAGCAGGTCGCTGTCGGCGGGCGCCGGAGCGTTGGGATCGGCCACGTCGTCGATGTCGAAGTCTGACAGGGCGTCGAACACCTCGTCCACCTTTGCCTGGCGGACTTGCCGCTCCCGGGGCGCGGACACCAGCTCGGCCGGTTGGCCTTCGGCCGGGCGCCGCAGGCTATAGCGGGCGTCCCCGGTTTTGGGGTCGCGTCCGATCACCTCCTGGATTCTCTCCGCGGCAATCTCCAGAAGCCGGGTATCCAGCCACTCGGCGGCCGTCTTGCTGAGAAACTGAAAGCTCTGATCTACCAAATAAACCTGGGTCTTGCCCACCGGCAGGACGAATTGGGTGTCGGTCGTGGGGGAGCTTTTTCCCAGGAGCAGGTCCACCAGGGGGCTGCCCTGGGCGTCCTGCAGGGTGATGCGGGTGGCGACCCGGTCTGGCGAAACCCCGTCGGTCCCGGGTGGGTTCAATGCCAGGCGCTCGGTGACATCCGCGTCGGCTTCGAAGGCCCGGCCGATTTTCATGTCCCGCAGCTGCTGCACCAGGCGGGCGATCTTCTGAAAATCGGCCGGGTAGTCGAAGCGACTGGCAACCGCCCAGGTGTCTGTCTTCAGTTTCAGCTGCACCTCCTCATCGGGGCCGGCAATCGTGATGGCGGTGATTTCATGGATGGGCAGGTCCGGCAGCAGCTTCTGCCCCAGCAAGGCGCTGCCGTCCCCGGTGGGCTGCGGTCGGGTGATAAAAAACGCGGCTGCGCCCAGCGCGGCACAGACGCACAGCAGAATAATGACTGTTTTGAATTTCATAATCCACCTTTGTCGGTATACCCGCGCTGCCCGGCCGTCCAGGCGTCAACCGTCCTCATCGACAGGGTTCAACCGCACGTTTTTTTAGCGGTCAGGGGCGCATCCGTTTACGCCGGAAAACAGCGTAGCCGATGCCGGCGATACAGACCACCAGCGGCATCAGGAAAATGTTGATGACCTTGACGGTCGTCCCCAATGCCTCGATATCGGCCCGCAGGTTCCGGCGCACCCCTTTCAGTTCCCGGTTGATGCGCAGCTTTTCCTCCTGGAATTTCTGGATTTCAGCCTCCTGCTCCGTGCTGAGGATCAGCTTCTGGGAGGCGTCCTTGCGCTGCTCTATTTCCTGCAGCTTCTGATTGGTGGCGTCAATTTTTCGCAGCAGTTCCTGTTCGCGGTCGAGCCAGCGGGTCTGGGCTTTCTGCTCTAAGGCTTGGACCCGGGTGAAGGGGCGCTCGAACTTGCCCCGCGAGCGGATTTTGATCAGACTCTGGCCGCCGGCCAGCATCTCCGAAGCGTTGAGTAAAAAATTCAGATTGTCGTTGAAAATCTGGGCCATTTCAAACCCGAGAAAATTCTGTCGGCTGACATAGTAGCCGTCGAAGAGCATATCGGCGTCCGCCACGACAATCACGGTGGCGGGTTTGACCCCCTGCCTGAGCTGCTCGGCCGCAGGCGGGGCCGCCTGTTCAGTGCCCCCGGCGTCTTCGGTTTCCTCGGTCGACCGGGGGCCGCCGTCCGGGAAGGCGGTTGGAAACACCCCGCTGAGTTTGACCGCCAGGTCGTGGGAGATGTTGGATGCCTGAAAGGACTTGCGCAGTTCACCGACGCCGAAGCGCGCGGTGGACCCGTCCGCCAGCGCCGAGTTGGGGCTGGAATTCACCAGACGTTCGTAGGTCACCGGACAGTCCGGGGTTTTTTGAATGCTTCCGGCCACCGGCAGCAGGAGGCTTTCCAGTTTGGAGGTGATGATGTCATCCGGGTTGATGCCGTTTTGGCGGAGCGACAGCCAGAACGGGTTGTCCTCAATTTGGTTGGCTTCGTTGCGCAGCCGGGTGGCATTGTCCATGTCGACCACCGCCTGCGGTGCGCTCGTGCGGATCCCCCAGGCCTTGAACAGCGGCGCCAGCGGCTCGGCGTCGGCAGCGCCCGGGCCCGGCTGGGGATCCGTGACGGCCAGCGGGTCGGTGAAGATCAGCAGGCTGCCGCCCCTCAAAACGTGCTGGTCGATGGCGAAAAGGAGGCGGTCGTCCAGACCCCTGGGCTGTATCAACAGCAGCAGGTCGATGGCCTCGTCGATCCTGTCGGCCGTCGGCCGGAGGGTTTCGACCTCGTAGGTTTTGCGCAGTTCGGAGACAAACAGCCAGGGGGCCATGCCCTGCTGCTGTGGCATGCCGAAACCCATGGGAGGACTGCCCATGACCGGCAGGGAGCTGATGATCGCGATCCTGCGTTTTCTGGCTGCCTCGACCCGCGAGATGATGCGGGTGATGTCATATTCGAGGTTTTCTTCGCGGGTGGGATCCAGAAAGGGGATGGTTTCCTCCTGGTCCGCAGCCGTGGCCACCAGGCCGAAGTAAAGTGTTTCGCCGGTGGGCAGGTCAATGCCCCGGATGCCGTATTTTTGGGCCCATTCCTCTTCCTCGGAGTCCGGCCCGGGGTCGTAGACCTCGACGCTCACCCGGCCGTCGCTCTCATAACTATACTCCGCGAGGAAGTCCAGCAGGCGCTTGGCATAGGTTTTGACCTGCACCGGGGAGTTGACGATGTTCTGGCTGTAGTAGACCTTGATGGCCACGTTTTGCTTGAGGCCCGTCAGAATTTCGCGCGTGCTGTCGGAAAGCGAGTAGAGATTGTCCTCGGTGGCGTCCCAGCGCAGGTTGACCCGCGCAAATACGAAGTTGACCAGCACCAGAATCAGCAGGAGCAGGACCAGGCCGCCCACGGAAAAAAGGGATTTTTCGACGCCTTGGGGTTTGTCAGCCATTAGCTTGCCTACCTCCTTCAGGATGTTCTGCGGCTCTGCAGGACGACCCCGTTAACGCACAGCATGAAGGTGATCACGGAGAAGTAGTAGAGCAGGTCCCGCAGGTCCAACACACCCCGCTGCATGGACAGAAAGTGAGTCAGAAAGCTCGTTGCGGAGACCAGGTCCACAAACCAGACCGGGGCCCAGCCGGACAGCACGCTGGTCACCGGCGGAAAACCGGCCAGAACCAAAAAAAGGCAGATGACCACCGACAGGATGAAGCTGACCACCTGGCTGCGGGTCAGTGCGGATGTCATCGCGCCGACCGATAGAAAAGCCCCGGCCATCAGAAAGCTGCCCAGGTAGCCCATGGCAATCGGGCCGAGGTCGGGCTGGCCTAAATAGAAGACCGTCAGAACCATGGGAAAGGTCAGCAGCAGGGCCACGCCGATGAACACCCAGGCGGCCAGAAATTTTCCCAGAATGGCCTGGGTGACCGTGACCGGCAGCGTCAGGATCAGCTCCAGGGTTCCCAGGCGGCGTTCTTCGGCCCACAGCCGCATGGCCACCGCCGGCACCAGGAACAGGTAAATCCATGGGTGCCACTGGAAAAAACTGCGCAGGTCAGCCTGGCCGAGATCGAAAAAATGGCTGATGAAGAAGGTGAAAAAGCCGTTCAGCAACAGGAAGATAACAATGAAAACATAGGCCACGGGTGCGTTGAAATATGACAGCAGTTCGCGTTTGAAAACAGCCCTGACAGTGTTGAACATTCCGATTTTACCCATATTTCACCTTGTAGCGTCGGGGGGCGCGTTCGGTGGGCGGCAGTGGCCCGTGATGCGGCGGAAGACCTCGTCCAGCCGGCCCTTCTCCACAAACAGCGACGTGATGGGGTAGTGCTGCTGCGAAAGACGGGCGACGATTTTGTCGGCGATGGGACGGTCGCCGCGCTCGGGGAACGCGCGGAAGAAAAGGTGGCCGTTCTCGGATTTCAGAAAGACGGCGGATTTGACTCCTTCGCTGGCCTGGATGGATGCCAGGGGTGCCCCGGGATCTTCATATTTTACCGTCAGGCTGATCGCGCCGTGGTCCGGAGAACTGGCCTTGAGGTTTTCGGGGCTGTCGTCGGCGACGATCCGGCCGTCGTCGATAATGATGGCCCGGGTGCAGACGCTTTCGACCTCTTCCAGGATGTGGGTGGAAAGGATAATCGCCTTTTGGGTGCTCATTTCGCGGATCATCAGCCGGACCTCATGCTTCTGGTTTGGGTCCAAACCGTCGGTCGGCTCGTCCAGAATCAGGTACTCCGGGTCATGCAGGATGCTCTGGGCAAAGCACACCCGCTGCTTGAAGCCTTTGGAGAGGGTGCTGACCGTCTGGCGGGTGACTTTGCTGAGGAAGCACTTTTCAATGGTTTGCGGCACCCTTCGTTTGCGCTCGGCGGCGGTGAAACCTCTGATTTCGGCGACAAAATTAAGGAAGTCGAAAACATTCATATCCGGGTAGACCGGGGCGTTTTCGGGCAAGTAGCCGATCTTGCGGCGGGCACCGATGGGGTCGTCCAGCAGGTCGCAGCCGCCGATCACCGCCGTACCCTGCGAAGGCGGCAGGTAGCCGGTCAGCATCCGCATGGTGGTGGATTTGCCGGCGCCATTGGGCCCGAGAAAGCCCAGTATTTCACCCTTGGCAACGGTGAAGGCGATGTCGTCGACCGCCATTTTGGAGCCGAACTGCTTCGAGAGGTGTTTGGCTTCGATCATATTCCGTGGACTCCTTCCGAAAGCCGGGTGAACGGGGATCGCACTGCGGCCAAGACGAGCCCGTGGGGGGCATCGATTGTGACGGGACTTTAGCCATTTTTTCCTTCTTGTCAACCCCTGGATTAACCTCCGGATAACCTGCAAAACTGCACCCGGCCAGGCAGGTGAGCTCCTGTGTTGCCAGCCTGACCGGGTTCTGATATGGAGGGAAACCCAAATTTTAGCGCGAAAGGAAACTCCGTGGCCGCACATTTGCCTGATTCCGGGATCGCCCAGCGAATCTGGAAATCTTTTGCCTCCGTCAAACTCACCGTGGGGGTGCTGCTCACCCTGGCGGCAACATCCGTCCTTGGAACCCTGATTCCTCAGAATGCCGATCCAGCCCTCTATTTCCAAAAATACGGCGAAAAACTCTTTCGGGTTTTCTGGCTCTTCGACCTCTTCGACATGTACCACTCCTGGTGGTTTCAGTTTCTGCTGCTCCTGATGACGCTCAACCTGCTGGTCTGTTCGGTGGACCGGCTGTCATCCACCTGGCGGGTGATTTTTCCCCGCAAGCCGGTCTTCAACCGCGCACAGTTTGAAAAGCTGCCGGGCCGTAAGACCCTTACCGTCAGCGGTACTCCGGAGGAACTCCTGGCGCGCTACCAGCCCCTGGTGGCGCGCCGCTTTCGCCGCAGCCGGCTGGAAACCGCCCCCGATGGCGGGGCCATTTTCGCCGAAAAGGGCCGCTGGAGCCGACTGGGGGCCTATGTGGTGCACCTGGGCGTGTTGCTGCTGCTGATCGGAGCGCTGGTCGGGTCCTGGGCCGGCTTTGAAGGCTTTGTCAACATTCCCGAAAAGGAGAGTACGGACACCATTCAGCTCCGCAGCAACGGTCAACCCCATCAGCTGCCGTTTAGCGTGCGCCTGGACCGCTTCCAGATATCTTTCTACGACGAGCGCAGCCGGATGCCCAAAGAGTATCGCTCCACGCTGACGATCCTCGAAGACGGGCAACCGGTGATGACCCGGGATATCCTGGTCAATGACCCCCTGCGCTACCGGGGCATCAACATCTTCCAGTCGAGCTACGGTCAAATCGCCCCCAAGGCGGCCGACACCGCGCCGCCTGAGAGCTTTACCCTGGTCTTCACCTCCTCGGCCAGCGGCATGGTGTACCGCCAGAAGGCCGCGATTGGAGAAGAGATCGCCATCCCCGAGGGCCTGGGGAAATTTGTGGTTCAGTCCTTTCAGCCGGGCTACGATTTCATGGGGCACGATATCGGGGCCGCTTTGATCGGCCGTCTGACCCGCCCCGATGGGCAGCCCACCGAGGTCGTGCTGCCTTTGGAACACCCCAACTTCGACAAGATGAGCGCGCGCTTCAACCACCTGCGGACCGGGGCCGTCTTTATCGCCGTCGATGACGTCGTCCGCCGCGCGCCGCCGCCGGAACGCCGGTTTTACACGGGTCTGCAAGTCACCCGGGATCCCGGGGTCCCGGCGGTTTACGCCGGCTTCATTTTGATGCTGATCGGATGCTGCATCGCCTTTTTCATCTCGCACCAGCGTGTCTGCATCACCGTCTCGCGTGGCCGGGGCAAGCACAGCGAGGTCATGGTGGCCGCGACGGCCAATCGCAGCAAGCTGGGGGCCGAAAGGCGCGTCGAAAAATTGGCCCGGCTGATCGCGGACCCGCCAGCCGGCGCACGACCCGGCGCTGCAGAGTGAAGGGCGCAGAGGCCCCCGCTGCGCTGCGGCTTTGCCCAGCGGGTTCAAAGATACCCGCATTGCCAAAACTTCGTCGGCCCCTTATACCGGCGCCCAACATAGAGGAAAAACCATGGACAGTTCTCTGCTTCTCTCGATCGTGACCTTCATCTACGGCGGGGCGGCGGCGCTCTACCTCGCCGCCTGGATTTTTAAAAAGGGGTTTCCCGGCAAGCTGGCCAGCGCCCTTGCGGTGGCCGGCGTTGTCGGCAACCTGGGTGGCATCCTGCTCCGCTGGTGGGAGTCTCACCAGTTGGGCTTCGGCCATGTACCGCTTGCCAATCTGTACGAATCGCTGATCTTTTTTTCGGTTGTGACCGCCGTCATCTACCTGGTGGTGGAAGGCCGCTACAAAAACCGGGTGATCGGGGCGTTTGCGCTGCCGCTGGTCTTCATGGCGATGGCCTATGCCTCCCTTTCCCCGGTTGTCAGCGACCGGATCCAGCCTTTGGTGCCGGCTCTCAAGAGCAACTGGTTGACCGTCCACGTGATAACCTGTTTTGTGGGCTATGCCTCCTTCGCCGTGGCCTTTGGTGTCAGCCTGATGTATTTGGTCAAACAGCGGGCACCAGGCGGGGGCGGGGATCTGCTGGCGCGTTTTCCCGCCGCCGAAGTTCTGGATGAGCTGAACTACCAGTTGATCCTGTTCGGATTTGTGTTTCTTACCGCCGGCATCATCACGGGGGCGGTTTGGGCCAACTCGGCCTGGGGGCGTTACTGGGGGTGGGATCCAAAGGAAACCTGGTCGCTGATCACCTGGTTTATCTACGCCACACTGCTGCATGCCCGGATGATGCGAGGCTGGAGCGGAAGGCGGGTGGCCTTCCTGTCGATTGGCGGTTTTATGGCGGTTTTATTCACCTATTTCGGCGTGAATCTGCTCCCCGGCCTGCACTCCTATGGGGCCATGGGGCAATGAGATCGGTGGGGCTGCCGCCGGCCGGGGACCAGCGCCCTTTGGAGTTCAGGGGGCTTCGGCGTTTCGCCCCCGTGGCGTTCAATTCCCCGCCATTCCTGCGACGGGACCGCTGCCGCGGTTTGAACCACCTGGCCGGGAGTTTGAAGAAACCATCAATTTGACTTGACAAAAAACAGTTCTGTGGGTACAGGTGTACCAATTTTTCCTGCGCCCAGTTTTACCATAAACCACAATGATGATGGGGTTTTCATGGCTGAATTCGATGATAGGTCGCACGAGGTCCCGAACGAGTCAGAAAACGACATTTCCCACCCGCCAGCCGAATCAGACGACAACCAAAAACAGGGAGGCGCCGTCGCGGGCGTCGTAACCCTGTTTTTTATTATCGGGTTCGTGGGAAGTCTCGTTGTCGGCTGGATTGTTTTCCCCAAGCTGCTCTATTCCCAAAAGCACCAGCCGATCAACTTCAACCATGCCGTTCACGTCGAAATGGTTGAGAACAGCTGTGAGAGCTGCCATTACTTCCGGGAGGACGGCAGCTTTTCAGGCATTCCCCAAAACGCCGCCTGCGTCGAGTGCCACGAGGACATCCAGGGGGAGACCGAAGACGAACGGATATTTGTCGAAGAATACGTCGCCAAGGGCCGTGAGGTGCCGTGGCTGGTCCATTCGCGTCAGCCCGATTGCGTCTTTTTCTCCCACGCCGCCCACCTCAAGATGGGCGAAATGGACTGCGTCACCTGTCACGGACATGTCGGCGAATCGGAAACCAGCCGGGTTTATGAGGAAAACCGGATCACGGGCTACAGCCGTGACATCTGGGGGCGGAACATCGCCGGTTTCAAGCAAAACTCCTGGGACCGGATGAAGATGAACGACTGTGCCGATTGCCACCGCCTTAACAAGGTCAACCAGAACAGTGTTCAAACCCAGCGCGGCGGGTGTTTCAAATGCCACAAATAAGGCCTCCCGCAGCGGGGACGACGCCGCAGCGGCAGTCAGAGCCGCGGCACACTGTGCAAATAGATCGTTAAGCAGGACGAAGAGGAAGACTCTATGAAGATAGACCGAAGAAGTTTTTTGGCGCTTGCAGCGGGCGGCACCGTCGGAACGGCCCTTTCGCCGTTACCCTGGAGACTCACCGACGACATCTCCATCTGGACCCAGAATTGGCCCTGGACCCCGGTTCCACCGGATGGTGAGGCGACCCACGTCAATTCCATCTGCACCCTTTGCCCGGCCGCTTGCGGCATCACCGTGCGTAAAATCGACGAACGCGTCGTCAAGATCGAAGGGATGGCCGGACACCCGGTCAATGACGGCGGTATTTGCATTCTCGGGGTTTCGGGACTGCAGCTGCTCTATGGCCCTTCGCGGGTCAAGACCCCGCTGAAACGGGTCGGTGAGCGGGGCGCGGGCCACTGGCAGAAAATTTCCTGGGATCAAGCCGTAGCCGAAGTCGCCCAGAAATTGGGCGATCTGCGCGAAAAAGGCGAAGGACACACCGTGGCGGCCATCTGCGGATCGGACCGCGGCACGCTCCCCCAGCTCTTCAGCCGCCTGTTGACGGTTTACGGGTCCCCCAATTTCTTTGCGGTGCCCAGCATTCATGACACTTATGCCATGACCCTCGGCCTCATGCAGGGGGGAAACCCCCAGACGGGCTTTGACGTCGAGAACACCGATTACCTGCTCAGCTTCGGCAGCGGCATCCTCGAGGGCTGGGGCGTCACGGTGCGGATGTTTCGGGCCAACAGCCGCTGGCACAGCGGCTACGGCAAGGTGGTCCAGGTCGAACCGCGGCTGTCCACCACGGCGGCCAAGGCAGATCGGTGGGTGGCCGTCAGCCCTGGCACAGAGGTGGTTCTGGCCATGGGGCTGGCCCACGTGATCCTGCGTGAAAAGCTCTACCATCACGATTTCGTCAAGCATCACACCAAAGGCTTCGACGAGTGGCAGAAGGGGGTGGTCGCCGACTATTCCCCGGATGCCGTTGCGGCCGCCACCGGTGTGCCGGCTGCCGAGATCGAGGCCCTGGCCCGTGAATTCGCCGGGGCGCGCAAACCTATGGCCATCTGCGGGCGCGGTCAGGGCAACACCCCCGGCAGCCTCAGGGAGTTCATGGCGGTCCATGCCCTCAACGCCCTGGTTGGCAATCTGCAGCGTCCCGGCGGGGTCTGGGCGATTCCCGAAATCGAATACATCGACTGGGCCGAAGCCGAGATGGACGCCCTGGCCGTTGCCGGACTTCAGCAAGATCGCCTGGACGGCGCCGGCACCGCGGATTTCCCGTATGCCAAATACCTGC